>JAYVKQ010000759.1:0-3828 GCA_043768285.1 Saprospiraceae bacterium
CACGAAAGTGCGTGTCGGCGATATTTTGGCTATCAAAATCCGCGAAGCAGAAAGTGAAGAAGGCGGACCAAAAGTATGGAAAGTCATGGGCGGCAAGCCAGAAAGAGAGCGCATACCAAAGGATATTTGCCAAGTGTTGAACGAAACTATCCAGATTCCTTACGGCAGAGATTTTGGTTTCATGAAACCAAGTAATATCTACGTAGGTGCAGATTTGGTGAAAAACTTCCGTTTGTACGATGGTCAAAAAATCAAGGGTCTTGCTCTACTATCCTACAACAAAGCGAAAGCTGAATGGGGTTGGAAAATGATTGCCGTCATGGGCGAAGATTAATTTTTGAATAATTGAGCTTTGGATATTCTGTTCATTGTCTCTACAATATATATAGGACTGGTGGTTTCGGCTGTCAGTCCTTTTTTTTGAAAAATACTGAGGGGGTAGGTGACAGACGCTATCAAAGCGTCTGTCACCGTGTACAAATCTTCAAATTAACACAAGATTAACCATATCAAAATTTACTTTATAAAATTTTGTGCATCAAAAGAACGTTTTCTATTTATATCTGTTTTCTATAAAAAAGCTATCTATGTTTAAGAAATCAATCTTTATACTATCCATATTCTCAAGCCTATTTCTGTTGAATACGGCACAAGCCCAAAACAGCAAAGGCGAAACGTCTGACCCTAAAGCCAAAGCGGTATTGGATAAGGTCAAAAAACTTTATGAAGGATATTCAACCATCGAGTCGGGATTTACTTTGACCATCAAAATGGCGGAACAACCTAAGGAGGAGGTGCAAAAAGGAAAGTTTTATCAAGAAGGCGATAAATACAAAGCCGAGACGGGTAAAGATTTTATCCTTAGTGATGGCAAAGTAATTTGGCAGAAAAATAACAATACTGTCTATATCAACGATGCCAATAGCAAGGGCAGTGGTAGTTTCCTATCACCCAAAGATTTGATTAAAATGTATGAGGGCAAGGACTATATCTATACCATATCGGACGAAACCAAAGACGGATGGAGTACCAAAGCTACAGTCATCACATTCAAACCTGTCGGTAGGAAGGGTGATTTTTCGCAAATCAAAGTAGCGATTGACCAAAAATCGAATATGGTAACGAGTATGACCGCTTTTGGCAAAGATCAATCCCGCTTTAAAATTGCCATTGACCAACCTTTGACGAATAAGAAATACTCGGTAGGTTTCTTCGCTTTCGATAAATCGAAATACCCGAATATTAAAGTAGAAGACTTGAGAACTGATTGATTTCGAAGTATGAAATTTATCTGCAAATGACGGGGTGACTTCAAGTCACCCCGTCATTTGCATTTTACCCCCTCAGTATTTCTTCTCATTTATCTTCCTTCTCTTACCCTTTTTAGGCTATTTTGTCATTTAGACTGTCACAAATTTGTTCAAATTCAAATAGTAAATACTAACTTTTTAAGGGTAGTTTATATGAAAAAGCTAATAACAATTGTTTTTAGAATAAAAATACATTTCACCCTTTAACGACTACCTTATCTTCTATCCCAAATTTTGTCTAAATTATGGTGTTATTTTACAATTATGATTAAAAAATATATGTGATTATTTATTTTTCAAAATACTGATTTTCAATAAAATAGAATTGATGTTTTATGCGTATTTGAAAATTAACCTTGACAGGCAGCCAAATACAGAGTATGTTTGTATCATCAAATACGAAAAACAGTCACAAAACAAAAAACAACACTTGGATATACAAATTACAAACAACATCAAACTTCTAATTTTCAGCGGGCAAAACAAACAACACTATCAGAACAAACAAAGAGAATAAGATTATCATTTGCAATAAAAAAACAAACACATTTGCAAACAACGAACTAAGGAAACAAAAAACAACGCTTGAACAAACTAAGAGATTTAGATTAGTATTTGCAATAAAAAACAAACACATTTATAAACAAGGTAGTGGACAAAATAAAAAACAAACATATTTTACAAACAACTAACTTTAAGAAAAAACAAATAACGAACACTTTGTAAAACACACTGAAACAAACATTTGTCAAAAATTATTATTCAACAAACACAACTTACGAAAGAGAATTTTTACAAAACAAAAAACAAAATGCCCGATGTGCCCTGTGCCTTCGGGCATTCACTATATTAAAAATAGCCTTTATTTGATTTGTACCCTATTTGATTAGTATTTCATGCCTTAACGATATTTGGCAACCCATTTGCCCCTTGTCTTTCAGCCTTCCGAATTTCAATAATTCATTTTAACTGTAAACTACAAATCAATGAGAAAGACTATCAAAACTATTCAACACATTTTCGCTTCGGCGGCTCTCCTTTTGACTATTACTTTCGTCGGTTGTAACAAAGACGAAGTTGTAAAATCTACTGAAATGACGGACGAACAAAAGTTAGTGGTCGTCAGACAAACCCTTGCAGCAGCTAAAATTTTTGATAATACTGTCGGTATGACAACCACTGGTATCGCAAAAGTTGGCGGTTTTAAACCAACTGAGGGGGAGATACTATTGACGCGTGGTGTCGTGTGTACACCGCCTGTTGTAGCTCCTGCCGACTTGTTCACTTACCCAAAAACAATTGCATACGATTTTGGTACAGGCTGTCAAGATGCTGATGGCAAAACAAAATCAGGCAAATTTACCTTGAAAGTAGGTCAATTGTTGGCAATTGGGGCGACTATTGAAGCCATTTATGATAATTATACTGAAGATGGCAACAAATTGAATGGCAAGTTCACCATCACCAATAATGGTATTTTGGGCGCGGTAAATATGACTTTTGTAGCGGAGAATATCACTATGACGGATAAAGATGGCAAAACTGTCGCGTACAATGTGCGTCAAACCATCAAACAAGTAGCTGGTTTAGCCAATTTGGATATGATGGATGATGTATATGAAGTATCGAATACCATCGCGGGTACTTTGCCTGATGGCACACGCATCAGCTGGCAAAATACTACGCCACTTAAAAAAGCCAATACGTGCTACTGGATTCAAAAAGGTTTGGCTCTTTTGAAAGCCAATGATATTCCAATGGTTGTGGATTTTGGCAACGATGTTTGCGATAATAAAGCCACTGTGACAATTGGTATTAAAACTTATGATATTACTTTATAATTGATAGTACACGTTGTAAGATATTGATTATCAGTTTTTTATAAGATTTAGGGTAAGATTTTTGAGGAATTTTGACTATTTTTTTTTAAAATACATTCACAGTCAAAATTTCTCAAAAATCTTACACTAAATCTGTAACTTAATCAAAAATACTGAGGGGGTGCAAGTTCAAGCCTGCGAAGAAATACCATCTATATGCGCCAACGAAACGCATTTCTATCAATAGCGCGTTGGGTTGCTAATATGCCGTCCAGATGGTCGTATTCGTGTTGTATGAGTTCGGATAGGCTGCCTTCGAGGGACATGGTTTGTGGTTGCCAATCCATATCCAAATAATCTATCCGACAAGCGTAGTGCCTTTTTACTTTTACTAATAAGTTGGGAAAGCACATACAATCGTCCCATATCTCGATTTTTTTCTTACTCAAATCTACTAATGTTGGGTTGATAAACACGATAGGTTTATCAATGTACATATATATCAAGCGTTTCATTACGCCAATTTGTGGGGCGGCAATACCTCTAAAAGCCCCGTAATGCGCGAATTTTGCTTTAAACTCAAACAATATATCGTGTAAATCTTGGATAACAGGTATAAGGCTTTCCAGTTCATTTTGCTGAATCGGCAATGATAATTCGTGCAATTTTGGATTGCCTAAAAGGAGGATTTTTTCGGA
>JAYVKQ010000760.1:0-8798 GCA_043768285.1 Saprospiraceae bacterium
GTGGCGATGGACGTGGCCGCCTGCCTGACTGTCACCGGCCTGACCGCCTGTTGCTGATGAAAGCAATTTGTTTGCCATCTGGTGACCAAACGGGCGATGTTTCATCATAATCGCCTTGTGTCAAGGTATCTAATTTTTTAGTAGCTACGTCAAATAGGTACAAATGCGTGGGATAACGCTCCAAATAACCCTCCACGTCTTGCTTAAAATGATACCTATCCATGACGATTGGCTTTGGCAATTTATTTTTAGACGTATCGCCGCTATCCGATTTTTTAATTGCAAAAACCATTTGTTTACCATCTGGCGACCATGCATAATCGCGTAAATCGCCACCTTTCAACATGGTTAGCTGTTTACCTTCGCCGCCGCGTCTATCCATCAACCAAATTTGGCTACTCGTGGCACCGTTGCGTGCGGAAACGAAGGATAGATACTTGCCATCTGGACTCCAACGCGGTTGCGATTCGCCATCGGGACTGTTGGTGAGTTGCACGGATTGTTGCCCGTCCCAACTCATCATCCACACGTCTGCATTGCGTTTGTTTTTTGCAGAATCTACGCTCGATAGCACATAGGCTACCCAATTGCCATCAGGTGATACTCGAGGGTCAGCTATTGACGAAAGGCGATAAACATCGGTTGGGTTGATGGGTCGCTTGGGGGCGATGGTTTGCGCTAAGGCGTTGCTACAAATGAATAGCGTAAGGAATAGTAATGTTTGTCTCATGTTGTGCAATTTTCTTTAAAATGTTTAAATAATGGTCATTGAATCTCTTCTGTAGTGTCAAATTCATTCGACACTACCGAGCACGGTGTCGAATTCATTCGACACTACGGAGCATGGTGTCGAATTTATTCGACACTACGGAGCATGGTGTCGAATGAATTCGACACTACGGAGCACGGTGTCGAATAAATTCGACACTACCGAGCACACTTTTATTTTTAAAATTAGAATCAATCAACGTTGTCTTTTGGCGGCATCGGAAAAAACGCGCTCGTCCGATTTTTATACGCTTGAAACTGTGCATTATCGGTATATTTTGCTTCTAATAGCGGAATACCCGATACATAGAGCAACAAATAGGTGATAATCAGAGGACTGATAATGCCCCATATTCCGTAATGAAAAGGCAAGGTGATAATAAAAATGCCCCACCAAACCAAGACTTCGCCAAAGTAATTGGGATGTCGCGTATATCGCCACAAACCCGTTTGCATAATATCCGTTTTGCTTTTTTTATTTTTTATAAAAACGGATAATTGATAATCGCCAATGGTTTCAAACGCGAAACCTATGAACCATATAACCAAACCTATGACTGTAAAAGTGTTAAAATACAGATGGAACATCCCTAAAAATTCGGGACGGGGTGCTATGCTGATTATCAAAATTGGTACACTGATAAGTACCATAAAAAAACCTTGTAGCACATATACTTGCAGATATGACCGAATCAAAAAAGAGTTGCCCCATTCTTCACGCCATTTTTCATAGCGAAAATCTTCGGCTTTGCCTTTACTCCGTGAACCAATATGGAGTGCCAAACGCAAGCCCCACAGCGCAACGAGTATATAAACCAAGCCCGATATGGGATATATTGGCTTTGTCCAAACCTGATATATGCAAATGACAACAAAACCCAATCCCCAAGCAATATCCGCTACATCATTTCTTTTTTTGATTAGAGAAACGATAAACCACATCGTCACGTAGGCGAGGATGATTATTGAGGCGTGCATTAGGGCTTGTGTCATATTTTATTGGACATATTTAACGATATAAAAACCTGCGGTGCTGACAATAGCTGTTAAAACGGAACCCCAAATGATGTCAATAAAAACAATATTGAGGGGCCAGCCTTTTAGTGTGGCGAGATTGGTCAAATCGTATGTTGCATAAGTGAAAAAACCAAACAGTGTACCCAACGTCACAGCCGAAGCCAACGAATTTTTCTCAACCGAAGGCAAAATAGCAAAAATAAAAACACCCACAATAAACAATAGATAAAATACAATTGCCGCCGTCCAATTGACTTGGTCGCTCAAAAAGCTACCCAAATATTTACGATATAAGTCTTTGGCAATAAAGCCGAGCCATGCCATATCTACGATAAAAAAGACAATAAACGTGAGTACATAGCTGATAAGAAGTTTTGTTATAGACATTTTAGGTTAAGTTA
Organism: Saprospiraceae bacterium; assembly: GCA_043768285.1. Taxonomy (GTDB): domain Bacteria; phylum Bacteroidota; class Bacteroidia; order Chitinophagales; family Saprospiraceae; genus JAAFJT01. The sequence goes on from JAYVKQ010000760.1 coordinate 2,187, forward strand.
TACATGAAAATCAATAGAGGGCGATTTCAATCGCCCAGCGCGATGTCAAAATTTTGTTATTCCTCAATATTTACAAAAAATACTGAGGGGGTAATTAAGTTTCTCCTGCAATATCTCAATGTGAAGTATTAATAAACCTTGACCACCCAATCCGAATGAACAAAAACAAAACAACAAATATCAATATCGCTTGCCAAAAGGGGATGTAGGAAAAAACGTATATATGCGTTCTATCTAAAAACCACATAAAGGCGAAGGTGGCTAAAATCATCGAAATCAAGCCCGATATTTTATCAAAGCCTGGTATATCTTTAAAGGATACGTTGCGACTGATGATGAAAAGGGTCATTACCATTGACACCGCAGGGAGGATTTGGCTCAACAAATCCGTTTCTAAAATACTGCGTTTTTCAAATAAAAATAGGTAAATACTCAGCGATATGGCAAACAGCCCTGGCACACTGACCAAATAAATCAGTGCAGAATAAAGGTAATTCCAAGGGGATAAATGTCCTTCGTTTTTACCCAACAGACCCGCTAAAAAGGCAGTTATGAGTATTAGGGCGAAGTAAAGCAATACATAAGTGGGGTTTTCTCCCAGTAGTTTAAAAAAGTCTTGTAGCGTCATATTTTAGAAATTGGTTTTCCCCCTAACCCCAAAGGGGAATTACTTAGGAAGTATTGTTGAATGTATGCAATAATATTAAGGGACGAAGTAAAACATAGCTAATTAGTAGTTCCCCTTGGGGTTAGGGGGTAAATGGGTCTAAATCTTTTCCAAAAATACAAACCTTTTAGATATTATTGCTGTTTTGAAACGGTATTTACATTTTTCCAAAAAAAAATTACTACGTTTGTTGCTTAAGGATACAACAATTTTTTAATCAAACAAAAACCAACCATTGTATATGGAAGCAACTATGACTACTTTTTCTATTATTGATTATACCCCTCAGTATAAAGAGGCTTTTAAGTCGCTCAACTACGAATGGATGCGCCCTTTTAAAATCAGTCTTTACCGACAATTGTTGTTGAATGACCCCGAAATGCATATCATCAATAAGGGCGGGAAGATTTTTTTCGTAGAAACGGATAAAAAAATTATAGCTACTTGCGCGCTTATCCGAGAAAGTAACAAAGTGTATGAGATTGCAGATATGGCTGTTACTCCTGCTTATCAAGGACAGCATATTGGCAAATCACTTGTGCAACACGCCATCGAAAAAGCCAAAGCTTTGGGCGCAAAACAGGTGTATGTAGTCGTGAATAGTACCCTTAAACCTGCTTTGGAAATGTATTCTGCGTATAGTTTTAGAGAAGTGCCCTTAGACCCCGAAATGAGTGATATTGGCGAAAACGAGATAAAGATGGTTTTGAATTTGAAATAGGGTGATTATATGTAAATACTGAGGGGGTATAAACGACAAAGCCTTACTTGCATCATGCAAGTAAGGCTTTGCCGTTTATGCAAAATTATTGTTTCTTATAAATTAAATATTATAAGTATTTGACTCTTAGTAATTTATAAATTTTAATAATAAATATTGAAAGAAAAGTTATGAAAAATTAGTTTACCTTAAATAGAAAAGTCTCATATAAATACACGACCAGAACACCAATGCTTTTAAAGCAACGACACACAGCATAGCACTTTTATACCATACCGACCACTTCTTTTTTATTTTTTCCGCCACTGCCGTTTCTCGGAAGGGTATGCCCAACGGGTAGTTCATTCACAAAAGGGAGCGTTAAAAATGGCAAAATTCGTGAACGGAGCTAAGTCGCAAGATTTAAGACTCCTCAGTATTTAAGACCCTTTTCTGTATTCTAAATAGTTCTGCAAATTAAGACTCTCGGCTATTCAAATAGTCCTACTTGTGCTATTGCCATAAAAATTATTTTAATTTTAATAAGTTAAAATAATTATTTGAAATTTTCTTATGTTTACACAGCTCAAAAATATTTCCATAAAAAATATTAGAAACCAAACTTGAATGAACATTTACACAACGCATTTATTTTTTCTTTTATTGACTTTCTCTGCGCTTAAAGCCCAAAACACACCTCTCCCGACTGCTTTGGCAGGACAAAACAAGCAGCCTCTACCGTCAGATGACATGGTAAAATCATTGGCGCAAGCGCGTGCCTTTATTGCAGCCTACAGAAATGATACTGCCCGTATTATTGTATCTCAATTAATGGATGCGGTGAAAAAACAAAACCAACTCGACTCACCCTTTGGTTTGACCGTGCAACTCGCTCAAGGCACTGCTTTAGAACACGACGACCGCGATTCATTAGCAATACAGGTATTACTACACGTTAAAGAACAGAGTTCCGAAAAAAAATTATGGGACGTATTCACCCAAACCTGTATTGCACTCGCACTGCTTCACGAAAACATGGGACGTAGTAGCCCATCTTTAGAAAATTTGCAACAGGCTCAATATGCCATTCATCATTATGGGCAGGACTCTTTATATCCCACTTTTGCCTTCAGAATGTCCTCCTATCATAGAGCTTTTAGCCGTGATAAAGGTTCTTCCTTGTTTTATGCACAAGAGGCACTGCGTACGGCACCCCTATTTAAATCAGATATAGCAGAAGCCACGGCTCACATGCTTATGCTTTTTTTGTTGCGAAAAACATCTTATGAGAAAGAACTGGAACACGGTTTTGCTGGGCAGAGGATATTTCAAAAGTTAGGACACTATGCGGAATCTGCTGCTATGTACAATAACATATCCCATGTATATTATGATTACAATAAACTCCAATTGGCATTGACTTACAATGATTCTACAATTATAGAAGCGAATAAAACAATTGAACAAGGTTTTTTAAGAACCACTTCCCAATATACTGCGTATCAATTTCGAAGCATCCTACTTAGGTCGTTGGGGCAAACAGATTCCGCGTGGTATTATTTAAATAAAGGATATGCTTTAGAATTGGATTGGGTTAAAAAGAAAGAAGATAGCAAAGTCATAGAAGTAGAGGCACATTACAATAATGAAAAAAAAGGACAACTCATAATCGAACAAACCCAACAAAGAAATGCGATTTTAGCAATCGGTTTATTGATACTTCTGTTTGCGGCAGCACTCGCTTATTATTATCTGAAACTACGCCGAGCCAATGACATAACGCAAAAACAAGAAGCACAATTGAGAACACTTGATGTGGCAAAATCCCGCTTTTTTGCCAATATTAGTCATGAGTTACGCACGCCCTTGACGCTGATTTTAGGACCCCTCAGTATCTTATTGAAAAATGACAGTTTGAACAATGCGGGATTGACTCAGGCTCAATTGGCGCAAGCCAATGCAAAGAATTTGCTAAAATTAGTGAACGAAATACTGGATTTGAGCAAATTGGAATCGGGCAAGTTGAAGATTCAAGAAACAACGGTGCGTTTCCAACCTTTTATCAGCCGTTTGGTCAGTGCCTTTGAAAGTCATGCCGAGTATTTAGGGGTTCACTACCAATTGGAATACACGGCGGCAGAACGGTTGCGGCTCGACCTTGATGTAGAGAAAATGACGCAGATTGTCAACAATTTACTGTCCAATGCCTTGAAATTCACGCCACGCGGTGGTTCCGTTTCTGTCAAAATAGAAGATTTGTCAAGTGTCATGCGTCTGAGTGTCAGCGATACAGGGCGCGGGATTTACCCCGACGATTTGCCCAATGTTTTCGACCGTTTTTATCAAACCAACCAAGCGGATGCCCCGATTGAAGGCGGTACAGGCATTGGTTTGGCATTGTGTCGAGAGTTGGCAGACGTTATGAACGGGCGGATTTGGGTGGAAAGTGAGTTGGGTAAAGGTAGTCAGTTTTATGTAGAATTTCCTAAAAAGGAAGTTCTTGGTGTTGGCAATGATGAATCAAATGTAATGAATGATAAATATACTGAGGGGGGTATTTTGGCGATGGAAACGGCAGGTTTGGGGAACTTTCAAAGTTCCCCGAACCTAATCACTCAATCACAAAATCACCCGACCATTTTGATTGTCGAAGACAATCTCGATTTGCGCGCTTATATCTCCGAAATACTGAGGGGGGCAAATTATGCCGTTTGGGAAACGGAAAACGGACTTGAAGCCCTTGACTTGCTCCAAGGTTTGTATCATAAAAACCAATTGCCGCAACTCATTTTGTCCGATATTATGATGCCCGTTATGGATGGCTTTCAATTGTTGAAAGTATTGAAAGACCGTCCTTATTTTCAACAAATTCCCGTTGTTATGCTGACGGCAAGGGCGGATATTCGAGACAAATTGACCGCTTTACGCATCGGCGTAGATGATTATTTGCTCAAACCTTTTGACGAAGAAGAATTGGTCACAAGGATTCAAAACCTTTTGAAAAACAAAGCGATTCGAGAAAAAGAAGTGCTTGCAGATACAGTAGAACCCAAGAAACCCATACCCCTCATTTCTGAACCAGACCGCGTATGGTTGGAAAACTTTGAGCAATATGTCCAAAAAAACTTTGCTTCCGATGTCCTTTCTGTCTCCATGCTCGCTGAGACATTTTATATGAGTGAATCTACTTTGCTGCGCCAATTAAAACGCTTGACAGGACTGACACCCGTCCAATACCTACAAGAGATTCGGCTCAATGAAGCCCGCCATTTATTGGAAATTCGGCAGTATAATTCTATTGCACAAGTGGCTTCAAAAGTTGGGTATGCCGATGTGCGTTCTTTTTCACGTAGTTTTAAACAGCGATTTGGGAAACTGCCTTCTGATTTGTTAATTCCTTGATTTCTCCTCTGTTTTTGACGGATTGACCTACGCTTCCGCGCTATTTTGACGGAAAATGCAACACGAATGACGGATTTTGTCTGTTCCTCTCTCTGACCTTTGTAGGGTTCTTAATGAAATAAGAATAGGACGCAGCTGAAAATCCGTGAAGAGTAGGCAAAAATCAAAAATCAAAAAATAAAATGAAAATGAATTTAATTAATCTATTTCAGAAAATTAGCTTGCCAATGAAAGTAAAACTTTCTTGCAATTTATCATTTCTCTCCCTCTTGCTTTTGATGATATTGCAATCATCGTTGATTTATGGGCAAAATGCAGTCACCATTTACGAGAAAACAAATTTTGGAGGCCGAAGTAAAGGATTAGCAGAAGCAGAATATCCTGGGTTGGACAAGCTTGAAACCGGATTTAACTGGGTTGATAAAACCTATTCGATAAAAGTTAGTAAAGGCTACAAGGTAGAGCTTTACAATAATTGGGGCTTTATAGTAGAAGGGCCAAAACCAATAGGGCCATTTATGCTTTATGCAGGTGATTATCCTAATTTGTGGACATGGTCGGGTATCGTTACTTCAATGAAGGTAATAAAAATTGACCCAGAAATTCCTGTTGTTACTTTTTTTTGTGACCCCCCAGCTAGTCCAAATAAACCAAAACAATGTTTAGGACCTGGGATATACAATTATGGTACTGAAGGAAACCTTTACAATGATGCTTTTAATTGGATATCTGTTCCTAAAGGGGTCTCAGTAACAGTTTATGACAATTGGAATGGGACAAGTACAAGAACGCCAAAAACATTTAGAGCAGGTGAAAAGCAAGATTTGAGTGTATATGGGTTTGCAGGTAATATTACATCTATTGAGATACTTAGGGATTCTTTTAAGCTTGTTAATGCTACATACATCTTAAAGAATAAAGAAAACTTAGGGCAAAAAACAATAGGAAACTCAATAACTTGTGACAATATTAGTGGTATAGCACAAAAGGGGTGTGCAGGTGATTTAACAAGGACTTACCAAAAAGAAACTTCTTTTGCATGGTCAACAAGTGCCGAAGCAACTATCGGTGTATCTTTAATGGTAGGTGCAAGTGGCGGCGTTCCTGGCGTTGGCGAGGTAAATACGGAACTTACAGTTAGTTCATCTCTATCGGTGGGCTTTGGGACAAATAAGGAGGAAAAAAAATCTGATGGTATTTCTATTGGGACAAGTGCAGATTGTGTGGCTCCTCCAGGATATAGCATAGGATGTCTCATGATTGGCAAAGCCGTGAAAACCGTATATGATGTTACCTATTATTATGAATCAATGAAAGATGCTACAGTTAAATACCAAGCGACAGGAGTTATCACAGTTGATGAAATGACAGATACCGAATGTAAAACAAATATAATAGTAAAACCTCGTTTCGTTGGCGATGAGAAAAAGAGGATTGATGCCTGTACAGGCAATATGAGCTACGTCCTTTCTACTTCTAATGAAGTTTTTCGCTTAAAAAACGGAGAATGGGAAAATGTTGGGTCAGGTTTTAGTGATATTGCCTGTGTCAATAACAATTTAATCGCAACGGCGGAATCAGGAGGATTAAAGAGATTCCTTTTAGCACCAGATAAATGGGCAGACTATGGTACTTCTTCAAGTGGTGTAACTGGATCTAAGCAAACAGCTCCTGTTGTCATTTATTATGATGATAATTATGGTGGTGGCAGCAAAGAATTGTCAGTTGGGTCTTACGCTGGAAACAAGGATTTTGAAAATGATCAAATCAGTTCTATCAAAGTAAAGAATGGATATAAAGTAACACTTTACAAAAATGGACCAAATGCCGACCCTAAACTTGT
>JAYVKQ010000761.1:0-13000 GCA_043768285.1 Saprospiraceae bacterium
AACAATTTTACCGATTTTCCTGTCATTGAGCATTGAAAATACTGAGGGGGTAGTCACTCTTTATGTTTCCTTTTTTCAGCATATGCCATAGCCGCTTCCCTAACCCACGCCCCATCTTCATGTGCCTTAACCCGAGCTTCCAAACGCTGTTTATTGCAAGGTCCATTGCCTTTGACGACTGTCCAAAAATGCTCCCAATCCAATGTGCCGAAATCATAATGTCCGCGTTCCTCATTCCAGACCAAATCGGGGAGGGTCATGTTGAGATATTTGACTTGCTCGGCAGCCACATCGGCGAAACGTTGGCGGAGTTCGTCATTGCTTTCGCGTTTGATTTTCCATTGGGTACTCATTTCTGAATTGGTGGATAGTTCATTGGGTGGTCCAAACATCATTAAGGACGGTTTCCACCAACGGTTGATGCTATCTTGCGCCATTTTGCGTTGCGCTTCTGTGCCTTTCGATAGTATCATAAGTATCTCAAAACCCTGTCTGTGGTGAAAACTTTCTTCTTTGCATATGCGCACCATCGCCCTTGCATAGGGTCCATAACTCGCCCGACAGAGCATGACTTGGTTCATAATCGCTGCCCCATCCACCAACCAACCTATTGCCCCAATATCCGCCCACGAGAGGGTAGGGTAGTTGAAAATAGAACTGTATTTTGCCTTGCCTGTATGCAAATCGTCTAATAATTGGTCGCGGGAAATGCCCAACGTTTCAGCCGCCGCGTAGAGGTATAAACCATGCCCCGCTTCGTCTTGCACTTTTGCCAAAAGAGCGACTTTACGCCTTAAACTCGGGGCGCGGGTTATCCAATTGCCTTCGGGTAACATACCCACTATTTCGCTGTGGGCGTGTTGCGATATTTGCCGTATCAAAGTTTTGCGATAGGCATCGGGCATCCAGTCTTTGGGTTCAATTTTTATTTCTGCGTCTATTTTTGCTTGGAATTGGGCTTCAAAATCTGGTAATTTGCTCATGCTTCTCTTTGAGTTTATATTTTTAATTGATTGACTATCAGCACTATATGATATTTTTATAAGTAATACCAACAATTCCGTACATGGTTTAAAAACACGAATTAACCGAATGAATACACGAATTTCTCTAATTTAATTATGCTAAATTGGTTTAATTCGTGTTAAATTAGTGTCATTCGTGTTTGTAAAACTTTAATACAAATTTACACTATTTTACATCAAAATCAACCGAAATTCTATCCGATTGCGGTATCGTTTGGCAGGTCAAAACGAAGCCTTGTGCGACCTCTTGCTTGGTTAAGGCATAATTGACTTGCATCTCAATAGTGCCTTCAACAAGTTTGGCGCGGCAGGTACAACATACGCCGCCCTTGCACGCATAAGGCATATCCAAACCCATGGCTTGCGCTGCGTCCAATACATTTTGTCCTTTTTGAATAGGCACATCGTAAGTTAAACCATCTATTTTGATATGCGCCAAACAATCAACAGTATCGGTGATGGGTTGGGTTTCAGCCGTCGATTTTACGGGTGCGTTGAATAATTCAAAATGAATATGGTCTTCTTTTACGCCTTTGGCTGTGAGTATATCCCGCACAGCTTCTATCATATCGAGAGGGCCACAAGCGAAAAATTCATCCCCCCTCAGTATTTTGGTATCTGTAGTGTCGAATTTATTCGACACATTGCCAAGGTTTGTGTCGAATGAATTCGACACTACAGGGTGGGTCAATATTTTATCTATAAAAAGGTTGATTTTCTCTTTGGTTAAACGCCCGTGTAATAATTCGGCTTCGGTACGCTCCCTACTTAAAACATTAAACACTTGTAATCGCCCTAAATAGGTATTTTTTAATGCTTCAATTTCTTCTTTAAAAATGATACTCGAAACGTGCCGATTGCCATATATTAAGGTACAAATACTGAGGGGGTTGCTATGTAATATCGCTTTAATATTGGATATTACGGGCGTTATACCGCTACCCGCCGCAAAGAAAACATAGTGTTTGGCATTTAGATTTGACAACTTTTTAAAAGTTGTCAAATCTTTAGCGTAAAAATGACCCATCGGCGACATGGCTTCCAGTATATCCCCTTTTTTCAAAACCCGATTGGCATAGGTAGAAAAAACGCCGTGGGGTACTTCCTTGATAGCAATGCGCAATTCACCCTCATGCGGGGCAGAGCATATGGAGTAAGAACGCCTAATTTCAACGTTGTTGATGGTGGTTTTTAAGGTTAAATATTGCCCTTGAATGAATGAAAATTGCTCATTATACTGAGGGGGTATGTTAAGAACGATGGATACGCAATCTGCGGTTTCTCGACGTATATCTTTGATTGTTAAGGGATAAAACATATATAGTATATTTATTTTGAAAAAAAAGGAGACATCTACGTGTGTAAGATGTCTCCCGTTTTTTAATTGATGTGCAAATATAAGAGATTATTTATTCAATAGCTCATCAAAATTGAATCCGATATAATACATACCACCAATTTGCGCCAGACCGTAGCCTTGTGAATAATATTTATTCATCAAATTGGATGCACCTAATTTTAAAATCGTTTTTATAGAGGGCATTTTGTAAGACACCGCCGCATCTAAGGTTGTCCAAGAGGGCAACCAAATATCGCCTTGTGTACCACCTTGCTCAACCCACATTTTGTCAGTCCAACGATAGGCTACGTTAAAACCTAATTTTTTAGTCACTTTTGGATTGCTAAAGACGACGTTAAAACGATTTTCTGGTGAGATAAAAAAATTGCGTTGCACCTTTGAAACGGCAGGATCACTCATTTTACGCTTTATAATTTCTTGGGTAAAATCGTCTTTGCGTATTATATTTTTATCAAAAAACTCTCTTAGGGTAATTTTGCCGACTTGATTGGCATAATTAGCTGCAATGCTATAGCCGCCACCAAGTGCATAATCTACACCAAGTCCATATCCGTTTACATAAATTTCATTGTAGTTATTAAAATTAACGCCGGGTGAAAAAGCAATTGTAGTAGTGGGTGATCTAAGGTCAGTTATAACACCTGAGTTAGACGGTTGTGAAATGCCTTGTGCGGCAATAAAATCTGTATATGTTGAATTGAAGTAAAAGGCATCCACGTATAATTTATTACCCAGTAAGGTTTTATAACCAATTTCCCATGTCTTAATTTTTTCCGTTGTGAAATTCGCAGGGTCAACTACGAATGGGATGAGCTTAGATGCATCACCATTTACCCGATAAGCTGCAACAGAAGGCGTGGTATAACCAGGGTTTTTGATTAAATTAGCAGCATTCAAAGATGCTTCTGAACCGCCAATTTCACCATTTCTACCGTCAGATAATAACTGACTTGGCGATGGATTACGGAAAGCAGATTGCCAAGAAGCGCGGATATTGTGTTCTCCAATACTGAATACACCCGAGACACGGGGTGTAAATCCACCATTGAAAAACTCGTTTTTATCATAGCGAACTGCCATAGTGGGTTTAAAATTAATATCATCAGTTACTTTAATGGTATAAGACCCTTGGATGTAAGCACCTACTTCATAAAAAGTAAATTCCTCTCCTTCTTTTGTCCTTGGAAAGCTGGTACTTTTTGACAACAAATCGTATTTACGATAGCTTGCGCCTGTTACAACCTCCATTGCTTCTGGTAAATATTTTTTGAGATTGTACATACCTTCAAAATGTGCCATAGAAGAATTGTCCAACAAACGCACACCGTTAATTCTACCGTTTGTAGGCGTAGCTACGGCTGAGTCCGTATTCAAAGTCGAGGAAATTCTATTGCGCAAAGTCTCAAATTGAGTTGAACCTACAGCTGGTTTACCTGCGTCAGCTGCAGCCTTTGCTGCGGCAAGGTTTGGATTTGCGTTATAAGCTGCTTTGAAGTCGTTGCCCCAAGTGGCGGTAGGTTTCCAGCTTTGGAGGACACGCGCTGCAAGATTGCCCATGTTAAACCCTTCCGCTTGTTGGCTGGTATTATAGCCGCGCACGAAGAAATTATCACCGCGCACTTCTAATTTCAATTGCGTCCGTTTGAAGTCGGGGAAATATACTCTCTGCCCCGCTGTCTGTGTGGCATTACCGTTGCCGTAATACACTGCGCCAATGGCTTCAATTTTGTCAGTAATTTTATAGTGCAAAGCAGCATTAGCACGATAACTGAAAACTTTTCCTTTATCGCCCGTTAGGTCATACTCTTTATAGCCTGTCCGCGTTACTGTTTTTCCGCGCAATTCGGCAGGAACAGTAAGGTCGGTTCCTGTAAATAAAACAGAACCACCCGCATTGAAATCATCACCATATATATTAACCCCATCAAACTGTGGATTAGTATTAGGGTCATTGTTAAGTCTAAAATCATTAGGACCTGTTCCTCCTATCTGGACTGTTTTGTCATTACTATTAATAACAAAGAACCCGGGTCTGTCACGGTGAGAACGGTCTTGATAATTATCTGCAATGAAATCCGATCCGTTGATAGCTTGCAAATTGACTTTGAAGGCAAATTTATTATTAAATGACTTTGCATAACGGATAGAGGCATCTGTATAAGGTGTTGCACCAATGTCTTTTTTACCGACATTATTGACCCCTACTTTTACTTGCGCTGACAAACCTGCATAATCAAAAGGCGATTTGGTTTTGGTTAGCATCAAGCCTTGCAAAGCATCGGGTCCATACAAAGCCGAAGACGCACCGGGCAGGATTTCGATACTTTCAATATCAATATCCGACACACCCGCAGCCGAACCGAAGCCAAAGCCAAGACCGGGTGAACGATTGTCCATACCATCGGTCAATTGTACGAAACGGTTGTTGTTATTTGCGCCAAAGCCACGAAGATTGACAGATTTGAAAGTCAAACTTTGCGACAATAAATCCACGCCTTTGAGGTTTTGCAATGCGCTATATTGGTCGAAGGCTGGAGATAACAGCAATTGTCGGGCTGTTATTTTCTCAATAGTGACGGGTGCTTTGGTAATTTTTTCTTCCACACGGTTGCCCGTAACTGTTAAATCGCCCATAAGTACAGCACTTTCTTTCAAACTGATAGTTACCTCTTTCGCGTCAATAACATCATACATCAGCGTTTGGTAGCCAACGATGGTAATTTTTAACCTAACGGGTAAAGTACTACCATATTTAAGTGTAAATTTACCACTGCCATCGGTTGTAGCACCACTGATAGTACCATTTACGATGACATTTGCCCCTGGCAGGGGTTCTTTTGTCGTTTCATCTATCACTGTGCCTGTTATCGTTGTTTGGGCTGATGAAAAGCTGATAAACGAAAAGAAAAAAAGAAAGGATAATACGCCAATCTTGTTGTAATTAATTTTCATAGATAAAAAGAGTTTAGGTTCATTAAAATAAGATAAAAAAAATGCCTTTTAAAAAAGCTGCGAAAAGTAAATAAAATTTTTGATATGAAGGATATACTATATTCCTTTTTTTATTTTATAGATTTGCGATTGATTAGTAGAAAATGCTGAATAGGCAATTGTTGATGTGTTTAAAAACCAAATCAGTCTTAAAATACTGAGGGGTAATTCTTTTTATTATGCTAACTGAACCAATTAAATCCGTTCCTATCCGAACCGAAAAACGCCATTGCGAAGTCGCATGGTTTGACGACCTCTGCGGCGGCGATACTGCCTATTTGGGCACTGTTGACCCTTCACGCCGTAGTAGCTTTGCCCATTGCAGCAATATTATCAAAACGGCTGACCGCTTAGGTTTTAATAATATTCTGTTGCCTACGTCTTATGTGGTAGGGCAGGAGGTATTGCCCTTCGCTTCGGCGATGGCTACACAGGTGAAAAACATCAATATGCTCGCGGCTATTCGCACGGGCGAAATTCACCCGCCTATGCTGGCACGGCATTTAGCAACACTCGACCATATGTTAGAAGGGCGTTTGACGGTCAATATCATCAACTCCGATTTGCCAGGCTTAAAAGAAGACCACGACATGCGCTATAAACGCTGTGGCGAAGTCATCGAAATTATGAAACAGGCTTGGACTCAAGACTATATTGATTTTCAAGGGGACATATATCAATTTAAAATGCCCGCCGACCCCGTGAAGCCTTATCAACAAAATGGTGGTCCGTTGCTGTATTTTGGCGGCATATCGCCAGGGTCTAAGGACGTTTGTGCTAAATATTGCGACGTTTTCTTGATGTGGCCCGAACCCGAAGACAGTATATATGCCACCATGCAAGATATGAGTGCAAGAGCTGCTGCCTATGGTCGTACCGTAGATTTTGGCTTGCGTATCCACGTCATAGTGCGCGAAACGGAGGCAGAAGCCCTTGCTTATACTAAAAAACTGATGTCAAAATTTGATAAAGAAGTTGCTGAGAAATTGAAACACCGTACCCAAGATTCTAAATCGGCAGGTGTAACACGTCAAGATGAATTTAGAAAAAATGCAGATGCTGATGATTTTGTAGAACCGATGCTTTGGTTGGGTATCGGCAGGGCAAGGTCGGGCTGCGGGGGTGCTTTGGTCGGTACGCCTGACCAAATTGTGGCTAAACTCAATCGCTATATGGATATGGGCGTGCGGTCATTTATTCTTTCGGGTTATCCGTTGATTGAGGAGTGCAAATTGTTTGGAAAATATGTTTTGCCACATTTGCCAAATGTCAAATTATCAGTAGAACAAGGGAGAACGCCTTTGGTGACACCCGCTACGCCTTTGACGCATCGGGATTTAAGGTTGTGGTAGTTGTAAAATACTGAGGGGGTCTTAAATTGACATTTTGAAAATTCAAAAAAGGGACTTACATTTGTTTTCATAAAACTAAAAAATGACGAAAATTCAGATACAGTCAGAAATAGACCCACAAGTTTTGTTGGCGAGTGTTTCACAGATACCTGTGAAAGAATTGGAGTATTTTGTTCGAGAACTCAATGCGCTTATTACACGTCGTAAAACCAATAATATGGAACACCGTGACCGTGTTTTATTGAGAAAAATTAATGAAACCGTTTTGCCACAAAAAAAATCTGAACGATATATTCAATTGCACCATCAATTAGAAGCCAGTAAACTTTCCGAAACAGAACATAAAGAGTTTATGACTTTGGTAGAAGAAGAAGAAAATTTGCGTAACAAACGAGTTAAATATCTTATAGAATTAGCACAATTGCGTTCTGTTTCGTTACCGCAACTTATGGAAACGTTGGGACTAAACCGCACCCAATATGGCTGATATTTATATACCAATTGCTATTCAACGTCAAATCATTAGTGCCGCAAATGACTATTGTGAATATTGTCGGTATCCTGCGGCGTTTTCTCCTAATTCTTTTCATTTTGACCATATTGACCCCGTTGATAACGGTGGGGCTACTATTTTTGAAAACCTTGCATGGGCGTGTGGTGGTTGTAATGGTCATAAACAAAGTAAAACGCATTATTTTGACCCAGTTACCTATCAACTATGTCCTCTATTTAATCCTCGATTGCACATTTGGACTGACTATTTTCAATGGAGTGATGACGATTTCTTGATAATGGGTATTCATCCAATAGGACGCGCTACGGTTGAATTATTACAAGTGAACCGTGCCGCTAATATTAACCTAAGACAACTTTTGAAAATGGTAGGATTGCATCCACCTAAAAATTAAATACAAATATAATATATGTCATTCAAAGAAAAAAACATTATCATTACAGGCGCATCAAAAGGCATCGGCAGAGCCTTAGCCCTACAATTAGCGCAACAAGGCGCAAATCTGAGCCTTATTGCCCGTAGCAAAGACGAGCTTAAAGCCGTGCAAACAGCCGCTAAACAAATGGGTGCAAAATGCCTTATTTTTACGGGTAGCGTCGCCAATGAAAAATTGGCGCAAAAAGCTGTTGCTGAAACAGAAAGTACCTTTGGCAGCGTGGATTTTATGATAAACAACGCCGGTTTTGGTATTTTTGGGGCAACAGACACCTATACTGCCGAAGCGTGGTCGGAGGTGTATGACACCAATGTAAAAGGTACTTTTTTATTTAGTAAAGCCGTGTTAGCGGGTATGAAAACGCAGGGCAGTGGGCATATTATCAATATTGCATCCGATGTAGCAAAGCGGGTTTTTGATGGCGGTTCATTGTATTGTTCTTCTAAATTTGCCCAAGATGCGTTTTCGGCAGCTTTGCGCAAAGAGGTGAGGAAGCATGGTATTAAGGTGTCCGTTGTTTATTCGGGTTTGGTGAATACGCCTTTTCATACGGGATCCAGTTCAAGTGATAAAGCAACTTGGCTAACGGATGAAGATATGGCAAATTCGATTATATTTATCATGGGGCAACCGAAGCACGTTGTTATTGATGAGTTGATGATACATCCGTTGTCGCAGGATTATTAAATACTGAGAGGGGGCTTTTGAATATCTACTATGTATTGTAAAACACCTAAAATCTTGGGCAATTCGATTAGGTAGTATGTATCAACATCAATAGTCGCAATCATTTGACTAAAGCGTATGAATTTCCACTGAAATCCAAATGTGACAGCCCCATATATGATAGGTAATTTTCGTCCTTTTCGCTCATTAAAAATATAAGCCGCGTATAATTCTGCTATACACTGTGGTGTGCCTGTATCTAAATTTTCATTTTTAGCTTCTACTACGTAAAAAACAGGGGCTTCAATATCATGTGCTTCGGGGTCAAGGGTGAAAATATAATCGCAATACCCTTTTAAACCCTTACTTTTATCCACATCGAAATTGTATCCTGAAAATACGGCACAATTGAGTGCATTTCTTTCTTCAATCTCATTAAGAATAGGCGTAATGATTAATTCGGATTTAGCCTTTTCTGTACGCAATTTTTTTTTGCGATTTTTCTCAAGGGTTGTTGTTAGGTATGCGCTCGGCACGACCTCGGGGATGCTCTTTTTTTCAAATAAAATCCCATCTTTGATTTTAATATTAAGAGCGGCTAAATCCTCAAACTTGAATTTTGAATACGAACTTGGCATTTTTATCTTATTTTTAGGCAAATTTACAAAATTAAAACGAAATGCTCAACACTTTAAGTCTAATAGACGCGATTGTCTTAATCGCCCTTTTGTTTTTCCTCGTTTTCGCCAGCTTTTACGCCAGCCGTAAAAAGAAAAGTGCCGAAGATTATTTTATGGCAGGGCGTTCTTTAAAATGGTATTCCGTTGCGGGGTCTATTTTTGGAACGAATATTCATGCGCAACAAGTAATTGGCATGATGGGCATTGGCTATTCGATTGGCTTTGTACAGACGCATTATGAAGTGTGGGCAATACCTGCCATATTGGTATGTGCTTATATTTTCATACCTATTTATCGGAAAAGGCAGTTTTTTACCCTTTCTCAGTTTCTCGAAAATAGATATAGTGCGCATACCCGTTTGGCTTATACATTGGTGATGATTACGTTTATTATGATACAGTTGATTGGCGGTTTTTACATCGGCAGTCGCACATTGGGTCTTTTATTAGCCGATACGTCATTTGAAATTACTTACTTGCAAGGCATATTAATCATTGCTTCCGTGACGGTAGTATTCACCGTTTTTGGGGGTATGGAAAGCGTGGTGATTGCGGATAATATCTTGACAGTAATTATGATAATAGCCGTTTTGCTGATGGGTACAATGGTGTATATGCAGCCCGAAATCAATGGTTTTCAAGGACTTATAGCGTTGGATAGGGCAGGGGCGCAGAAAATGCACTTGTATTTACCGACCAATCACCCCAAATTGCCGTGGTTGGGTATATTCACAGGATTGACGATTTTGAACTTTTTCTATTGGACAACCAATCAGTATCAAGTGCAGCGCGTCTTGGCTGCCCAGACGGAACGCGATGCCAAATTGGGTTCAATTGCGGCGGGTTTTTTGAAATTAATCATTCCTTTTTTCTCCATTGCGGCAGGCACGGCGGCGTTTTATTTGTTTAAAATACGCTATGGTGCAGACGTGGTTAAGCCCGATGATACATTTTTGACCTTATTAAAAACAGTAGTGCCAGTGGGTTATGGTTTTGTGGGGTTAATTATTGCGGGTTTGATGTGCGCCATTTTTTCGGCAATCTATTCGATGATGAATTCTGTTTCGACCATGATGGCGTTTGATGTCTATAAAAAATATATCAACCCCACTGCGCCCGACAAATCCGTTGTACGTTTTGGGCAAGGCTTTGTGTTTATCATGTGTGCGATTGCGAGTGGATTGGCTTTGATAACCTTCGACCCTAATTCTTCTGAAAACTTCTTTTTGAAAATTGCCAATCAGACATCGTATATCAAACCGGGCTTGGTAGTGGTATTCTTTTGGGGTATTTTATGGAAAAAAACGCATCCGATTGCCGCAGTTGTTGTTTTGTTAGGTTCGCCGTTAATTGGCTTAGGGTGCGATTTTCTCTACAAAAATTGGCTTTCGACCTACCCCTCAGTATCTGCAACATTTGGCGCGGATTTTAACTTTCTATACCGCGTTTTTTCCATTACAGTCATTGGTTCACTCGTTGTTTATGTGTTGAGTAATATCTTAAATAAAAACGAAGACTTAGCCAAAGGGGATATGACAGGCGAGTTTATGATACCATTTAGCGATATTCGCAAGGTCGTTTTACCTTTTTTATGGGTACAAGTACCGTTTATTTTGTTAGCATTATTTAATGTTATAACGCCTCAAATGGCATCATTTCCTGCATCATTGTGTGCTTTTTTATTGATATTATGGTATTGGAAAAAATTTGATGGCAACACTTCTTTTTACAAATCGGATATATTTTATGCGGGCATTTTGACTGGGGCGATGGTTTGGATAATGTTTTATTTTGCTTAAAATCTCTTGTTTTTGTTAAAAATACTGAGGGGTGCTGCGTTGTGGCAACAGGTCGGAAGATACCATTTCACTAAACATATCCGACTACGCTTGCGAACTCTTGAACAAACAGCTTCTAAAATAGAATCCTCCGAAGAATTTGACCGACAATTTAAACACCTTCTCAAAAAACATAAGTCGCTAATTACTGACCTCCTACATTTAAAACAAGATTTGATAGAAAATCCTTTTCAAGGTGACGCTTATTACGTTCACCTGTCCTACACTCTTTCTAAGAAAACAGACAATCCATCGTCAAATCATGTTGCACAAGGCTCCCTGAATACTCATTTTTCTTCAAACCAAAAGTGGTCAATAGTGCCAGCCAAACGGCTTTGCGGGTGGTCGTCTCGGATTTGAAAACACCTATTTTTTGACGCAATTTTTCGGCATATGCTTTCGTAATGGTGTAGGGTTCGTTGCTAAATTTTATTTCAAAAAGGTTAATTACATGGTCACGACGGTCAATCAATAAATCTATTTGCGCCCCATTTGCGCTCTCTTTACTGCGCCATGCCGAGGATTGTGCAAAAACACCACTGATACCCAATGCTTGTTTGATTTGCGGCACGTGCATCAAGCAAACTTGCTCAAAAGCATAGCCACACCAAATTTTATAAATTGGGCTATCGGTCAATGCCAGCCAATTACCGCTTTCTAAAAACTGGGTATTTTTAATGAATTTTAAGTAAAAAAGGGTGTAAAAATCCACTAATTGATACAAACTATGGCGACTGGTTTTTTCAAAAGGTTGGTATTTTCTGATAAAACCGCTTTCCTCCAATTCTTCTAATAAGTGCGTTGTATTGCCATTGTTGGGCAGTTTTGTTATTTTTAAAATATCCTCTCGCGTTAGACCTTTAGCTTTTGTAGCAATCGCTTCCACTATCGCAATATGCCGTTCTGCTTTTGCAAAAAGGGATTGAAAGAGGTCGTTAAATTCTGTTCTCAAAAAACCGCCTTTTGCAAAGCATTGAATGTCAATATTTTGCATCGGTGTCAATGCACCATCAAACGTATCTAAATAAAACGGCACACCGCCAACAGCCATATAATATTGTATGATTTGGTAACGGTCAAGGGCGGCGTTTTTTCGTTTCAATAGTGTTTCCGCCTCTCTCAAAGTAAAAGGTTCAAGGCGCATACGGGTCGTCACGCGATTGTGCAATCCGCCCCGACTGTGAATTAACGTATTCAACATCCAAGAAGCCGCAGAGCCGCAAACAACCAGCATTATATCTTGCCGAGCCGATGCCCAACTGTTCCAAAAATGTTCCAATGAAGGCATAAAATCTGATTTTGCCGTATCGAGCCAGGGTAGCTCATCAAAAAAAACTACTTTTTTTCCCTGTGGGCTTTTTTCAAGAAACGTTATCAATTGCTGAAACGCCGTGAACCAATTTTTAGGCATCGCCCGATGCAGCGAAAGCGGTGCCTGTCGCTCAAAAGCCGCTTGAAAATTGGCTAATTGTTGATCGGTTGTTACATTGGCAATACCAGTTAATTGAAAAACAGTTTGTTTACCCAAAACGTGGCGAATAAGTTCAGTTTTACCTACTCGTCGCCTACCATAAACAGCAACAAAATTGGAACGGGCTTCATTAAAAACCTTTTCAAGCAATTGTATTTCTTGGGTGCGTCCTATAAAATATTCCATCTCGTATTTTTGGGACAAAATACGGCAATTTTTTAAGTTTCAGACAAAAAATAATTATTTTTTGTCTGAAACTTAAAATAAAAACCATGTTTCAGATATAATAATTAAATATTTTTTCTGAAATAATGTTTAAAAAATATTTTCAGACAATTTTAAGGGCATCTCTAAAAACTAAAAACAGCTTCTAAATTTTTGTAAGTGATTGATAATCAGTATATTTTAGTCAAAATAGAGATAGATGAAAAAATTTAAGCGACATAGAGATTATGGATTTTTTGACCAAGATATACGTCTTAGCAAGTTATCCTAATTAGGAGACCCGTTAGAACGGCTTGCCCACGGCATTGATTATGAATATTTTTGACCTTATTTAGTGTCCATGCATAATAAAACGAACAAGTCTGTTGGGCTTGTTCGTTTTTTTTGCTTGTACTGAGGGGGTGCTTTTCATATGTTAATAAAACGCCCATTGTCTTTTTTT
>JAYVKQ010000762.1:0-5555 GCA_043768285.1 Saprospiraceae bacterium
TATTGGCGTTGGCATTGCCAATTTTACTGTTTTGTTGTACGATAAGCGTAAAACTGGTAGGCTCGTTTCTATCGGTCACCTTTACAGTGCCCGTAAAGGCACCACCAACAGGACCAATTTTTACCTCGGCAATCGCTTTGTAATTTTCATCATCTATTCGTTCCAAATGGGTGATACCTGGCGTTATGCGTGCAAGCGTATCGGGATCCATCATCATATCCCAAATTTGTTGAGCTGTAGCATTAACGGTATGCTGTCCTGTTAATAACATATTATTTATGTATTTAGATTTTTATAAAATGATAGTAATTACTTAAAATGAGTGGTTACCTAAAGCGTTGTATGGATAAAATTAAGCATAAAAAACTACACCGAAGCCTTTTTGAAATCTGGTAAATGCAAAATTTTACCGCCTTTCATCGCCGATTCGTGCGCAAGTATGCCTACCGATGTCCAATTCGCCGATTCCCAAGCATTGGGGAATGGGTCGCGGTCTTCTATCAATGCCATGATAAACTCATGCGCCAAATGTGGGTGCGAGCCGCCATGCCCAGCCCCTTGTGTAAAACTCAAATGTGTATTTTCAGCCACATCATATACGCCTTTGGTCGTAAAATCTTGTATTTCTTTTGGCAATAAATGGGCAAAATCAGGTACTGTTACCCGTTCCAGTATTTCATGCTCTTCTTTTTTAGCTGTATGAATAACCGCATCTTCGCCTTCAATAAGGGGCCATTCAAACGATTTTTTAGTGCCATATACCTCAAAACTTTCTCGATACTGACGCGCCAAATCAAACAATGAGCGATAGACATAAGCACTCAAATCACTGTTTTTAAACTTGATATGCGCCGACTCTACCGAGAAAGGCGAATTGTGAATTTTAGACAACTCCTCTCGAATTGTACCCGAACCAAAGCAAGATACATATTCTGCTTCTAATTTCAACAACCCCGCAACGGGTCCCACACAGTGCGTAGCATAGTGCATCGGCGGCAAACCGGGCCAATAGTCGGGCCAGCCATCCATGTCTTGCTGATGCGAGGCTTTTAGAAATTGCACCTTGCCCAATTCGCCTTTTTCGTAGAGTTCTTTGACAAATAAAAACTCGCGGCTATAGACCACCGTTTCCATCATCATGTATTTTTTGCCCGTTTGCTTGCTTAGTTTTACGATTTTCATGCAGTCTTTTACAGACGTTGCCATCGGGACAGTACACGCTACGTGCTTGCCCGCTTTTAAGGCTTTTATCGTCTGTTCCGCATGGTTCGGAATGGGCGAATTGATATGCACGGCATCAATATTGGGGTCTTTGAGCAGTTCATCATAATTGGTGTAGCGTTTTTCAATATTAAACGCATCGCCAATTTTATTCAAATTTTCTTCATTGCGTTGGCAAATAGCATACATATTCGTATGCGGATGGCGTTGGTAAATAGGGATAAATTCAGAGCCAAAGCCGAGACCAACGATAGCGATATTTATTTTTTTCATAATAATTAGAGTGAATGTAATTTTATTAAAATGAATGCGCAATTTTTGATATTGACGAAGTAACTATTTCTAACCCGTGCCACCGTTTGGAACGGTGGCACGGATACCCCCTCAGTATTTAAAGCAATTTTTGCAAATATTGAATACTATCCTGCATCAATTGCGTTTCTGATTTGAACATAGGTCGCCAAATATTAGCGGCAGATAATTTCATGCTAAAGGCTTCAATGCTCACCATACCGCCATAATTCATTGATTTTAAAGTTTTTATAATTTTTTTAAAATCAATATGCCCTTTGCCTATCGTACTTCTATCGTTTTCAGACAGTTGAACGTGTACCAATTTATCCCCACAGCTTTTAATCGCTTTGGCAATATCTTTTTCTTCAATATTGGCATGGAAAGTATCAAACATAATTTTACAATTCGGATGATTGACATCTTGTACAAACCGCAGCATATCTTTTGTACACGTAAAAAGATAGGTCTCAAAACGGTTCAAATATTCGATGCCCAATGTCATATTTTTAGTGGCTGCATATTCCGATAAAGCGCGAATGTGCGCCACCCCATATTGCCATTCCTTTTTAGTGGCTGGTTTGCCCGTAAAAACACCCAATGCTGAGTGGATAGGTCCCATGAGCAAAGTCGCCCCAATAATGGCTGCACAATCTATGGCTTTTTTATTACATTCTAAGGCATGAGCGCGCATTGTCGCGTCCATACTGAGGGGGTTCGCATCGGGTCCATTAATTGCTACGGCGAGACGTTGCAAACCCAATGCATCTAATTTTTCACGCCATATGTGCCAATCATCGGGATTGAGATTGAAAATAGGCACCTCTACCCCATCAAAACCCAATGCTTTGATTTCGTCAAGTACAGGAAAAAGTGATGGGTTGATGTCTGTTCCCCATAGTAAGAGGTTCATTCCGAGCGTCATAGTTGATTTTTTTTTTGTAAAAACAGTCTTTTAATAAACTCGTGGATATACTAATCAAATAGTATCTAAAAAATCCAAGAAGGTTTTTGATTTTCTTTTTATAAAAAATTGAAAATTTTTAATAAAAAGAAAATCAAAAACAGCCCCCACCTGCCAAGCATAAAAACTAATCGTATTTTTCTTAGAATGCCAAAGTAAAGTTAATATCTCGATGTAGTTTAATCTGTACCTTCTGGTAATTCAGCCTTATTATTTTTGTCCGTATTCAAATAGTTCTCTTTCGATACAATTTTTTTACCCTCTTCTTCTTCAACTATTTTTAAGGCTTTCCCGGCGGTTGTTCCCCCTTGAATAGCTGCATTTTTATTGTCTTCAAAACCTTGTGCGTCATTTGAAACGGCTCTTTGTCGGGTCAATTCTTCGCCCAATGAGGTAAAAATTAACTCTAAGGGGGTCATATGGTCGCGCAGGTTTTGGCTTGGTTTGGATAGTCCTTTTAGTTCCTTATGCTCCGTTGGCGTTAAGCCAAATGTACCTTTTGCAATGACTGCAGTTAATATCGAATACTCTTGCCCTTCTTTTACATCTCTGTTTTTCCATTCCTCGGTTAATTTATTGCGGGTTTTGATGTTTTCTATGCGTTTGTCAATCCAATCATCTGGATAGCCTTTGGCTTTATACAAAGCGGTCATGCGTTCAAAACCTAATTCGGGGTTTTGGGTTTCTTTCAAACTCTCAACACCAACTTGCGCCATCCATCGTTTTAGAGGTTCCGCTTTCGGTGAAGGTATAGACATAATTACACGCAATACCCCCTCAGTATTAGCGCAATCTGTGGGGCGCATTTTGCCATCTGGCGCAAGGAATTTCAACTTTACACAGATTGTGTAAAGTTCATTTTCGCGCTTTTTGAGCATATTCCAGTAGTTTGAAGGATTGGTACTATCCGTCAAAATTTCAATGACATCAATGATTGAAAAATACCATTGTTCATTATGCCATTCTTTTCTAATGCGATCCCCTTCAAAGGGCATTAATTGATTTTCCATCGGCCAAAACTTTTAATTTTTGAATAAAAATTGTTGTTAGTTTCGCCCTGCTGTTATAACTAAATGTGTATGCCACAAATTTAAACACGAATTTCACAATATGGACTATTTTGTGAAATTCGTGTTTAAATTTATACCATAGGCTTAGTATTTTTATAAATTCAAACCCCGTCGCCACGGAATAAAATCATCTTGCCCCAATATTTCGGCTTTGGTCAAATACTCACCCGAAGCCAAGCCAATGAGGTATTCGAGCATAGCATCGCCATTTTCGGCAATTGTTTCTTCACCTGCAATGATTTTTCCTGAATTAAAATCTATGATATCCGTCATTTTCGCGGCTAATCGGTTGTTTGTAGATACCTTGACCGTAGGTGTAACCGCATTGCCCGTCGGCGTACCCAAACCGGTGGTAAAGACAATCAAATTTGCCGCCGATGCCGCCATACCTGTTGTTGCCAATACGTCATTGCCGGGTGTGCATAGCAAATGTAAACCCGATTTTGTGGGCTGTTCGGTATAGTTCAACACGCCCGAAACGGGGGCATTACCACCTTTTTTCGCAGCACCTGCCGATTTGATAGCATCCGTAATCAAGCCATCTTTGATATTGCCTTTGGAGGGGTTCATATCAAAACCTGCCCCTTGTGCTTCGGCTTGGGCAGCGTAAGTATCCATCAAAACAATGAATTTTTCAGCATCTTCTACACTTTCGCAGCGATTGATAAGGTCTTGCTCAACGCCACAGAGTTCTGGAAATTCGGCAAGTAAAGTCGTCGCGCCCAATGTCACCAATATATCAGACACATGACCCAACGCTGGATTGGCAGATATGCCCGAAAACCCATCAGACCCCCCGCATTTCAGACCCAAATTGATTTTAGAAATGAGTGCAGGACGGCGTTCAATTTTATTTGTTTCGATTAAGCCTTTAAAGGTATCGCGCACGGCAGCACTCATCAAGGCGTGTTCAGTACCATAGGTTTGTTGATTGTAATATAGAATAGGTTTGTCAAAATGCGGATTCCGCTTGCGAATTTCGGCTTCTACATCTTCTATTTGCGTTTTTTGACAACCCAAACTCAAGACCGTTATGCCTGCCACATTCGGATTGATACAAAACCCAGCAAACACTTCGGCTAAGGCTTGGCAGTCTTGATTGGTGCCGCCGCAGCCCATTTCGTGGGTCAAAAATTTAATACCATCTACATTCGGAAAGTAAGGGTTTCGTACTGAGGGGGTCTCTTTTTTATCTTCAAAAGTGATGTTTTCAATATCGGATAGCTGACCATTTTTGTACAAATCCAACAATTGCCGCACTTGCCAACGGTATTTTTCGGGTTGTGCAAAACCCAATTCGCGCTCAAACGCATCTTTGAGCAACATAATATTGCGATTTTCACAAAAAACTAAGGGAATAACCAGCCAATAATTGCGCGTACCGACCAGACCGTCGCTGCGATGATAACCCATGAAAGTACGGTTTTGCCATTGGGTTACATCGGGTGCTTGCCAGTTGGTGAAAGGTTGCCGTTTATCAAGGCTGTATTTTTCAGATTCGTGCTTCAAATTAGCCGTAGAAATCCATTCACCTTGTGCTATTGGTTGTATAGCTTTACCCACCAGCACGCCATACATCACTACTGCCTCGCCAATACTGAGGGGGGTCGTTGTAAATTTATGTTTGGCTTCAATATCGGTTTGCAATATAAAATCCCACCCATACTTGTTGATATGCGTGCCTTTTTTAAAATCTTGCAAGGCAACCAATACATTATCGGCAGGGTGCATTTGGGCAAATGTTTCTTTTTTTATAACTTCCATTTACTTTTTAAATTTTATGGTAAAACGCATCTTTATAAGCCATAAAATTAATAGGAAACGACACATTTTTTTCAAAAAATACGGAAACGTTTTTTACCCCCAAAGTGAACGTAATACGAGGACGCTATTCAAAAGAGTATAGGCAACCTCGATACCCGCCCCTCGCGCAATGAAAGGCTCTGAACAACATCGTATATACCGTTGCTGCAATAGCTA
This sequence comes from Saprospiraceae bacterium, assembly GCA_043768285.1. GTDB lineage: Bacteria > Bacteroidota > Bacteroidia > Chitinophagales > Saprospiraceae > JAAFJT01. The sequence goes on from JAYVKQ010000762.1 coordinate 5,527, forward strand.
CAAGCGACCCATCAACTCCTTTCCAATTT
>JAYVKQ010000763.1:0-5274 GCA_043768285.1 Saprospiraceae bacterium
AAAAGCCCGTTAGGGCTGGCACAGTTTATAGAATAGTGAACAGCCGATTTTAAGGTGCGTAGCACCGTCACCATAAAATCGGTGTCGGTACTACGTACCTTAATACAAATACATCGGTTATTTTCTATAAACTGTGCCAGCCCTAACGGGCTTTTTTCAACGAACTTTTTGAACGGAGTACTGAGGGGTATCCAGATTTACGAAATCTTTAAGATTTCGTAAATCTTTGCGCCAAAATCGAGTGTAATAATGGATAATGACCATTATCCATTATCAATCATTAGTGTTCAAAGGATTTTGGTAAATTGACTAAAAATGTTTTGTGCGTAGGTTTAGTAAACGGAAAATTATTTTTTTTTCAAAAAAAAATAATTTTCCGTTTACTAAACCTTTGTCGAGAAGCATTGTAAAGTATTGAAAATCAATACTTTATTTTTAATACAAAATCTTTAGAACACTAATGATTATCAATTATCAATTACAATTGCATATTCACCTGTTGCGTAGGCGCAAGCATTTCGTGCCGCAAGGCAACTTGCCGTGCCACATTTTCAGCGACAGTCATAAACGCTCGTTTCGTCATTGGCTCGTTGTGCAATATAATCGGTCTGCCCAAATCACCCGCTTCCCGAATACCCATCACCAACGGGATTTGTCCCAATAATAAGGTATCCGCCATTTTTGCCAATTTCTTTCCCCCTCCCTGTCCAAAAATATAATATTTACTATCAGGCAATTCCTCGGGCGTAAACCATGACATATTCTCTACTACCCCCAATATCGGCACGTTCACCTGTGGCAATAAAAACATATTCATTGCCTTCACCGCGTCAATCACGGCTACATCTTGTGGGGTTGTCACAATAACTACACCTGTGACAGGAACTGTCTGCACTAATGTTAATTGCACATCGCCCGTACCCGGTGGCAAATCCACGACCAAGTAATCCAACTCCGACCACAATACATCGTTGAAAAATTGCTTAATGACACCCGCTAAACGGGGACCCCTCAGTACCACCGCCTGTTCGGGGTCTATAATGTTGCCTATCGAAATAATTTCCAAACCATGTGCTGTTAGTGGTACCATCTTAGGTTGTCCATACACATCTTGCACCAACGGCTTTTGCCCTTGCAAACCCATCATCATCGGAATACTGGGTCCATAGACATCTGCATCCATCAAACCCACCTTCGCGCCCAACTCCATCAAGCCCAAAGCCAAATTGGTGGCTACCGTAGATTTGCCCACGCCACCCTTACCCGAAGCCACGGCAATAATATTTTTAATATGTGGCAATGGTCGGTCTGGCTGCGTTGTGCCTTCGTTCCGCGTGATAGTATGCACATTCGTTTCGGCGTCGGGATACACCCCTTTGATAGCTGCAATGCACGCAAATATCAAATCCGTCTTGTTCGACATATTCAGCGAAGGCAATACCAACGTAAAATTGACATTGTTACCTTCCACTTTTAAGTCTTCAATCATGCGGCGTTGGATGATATTCTGACCAGTAGCGGGGTCATTCACCGATTTCAGAGCCGATACTATTTTATTACTATCCATATATAATCCTGATTTTTTTGCAAAGGTATCAACAATAGGAGTCATATTATAGTTTGACACGTGTCAATTTTTGATTTGACACACACCCCTCAGTATTTGAGGGTAATTTTGTGTAAAAAATAAGGAAAAGTTCACACCCGCCAATTGCAACTTCACACCATCAATATGAGGGTTCAAGAAAAATATTTTTGACATAGGGGTAACCTTTTTGATATTTGTCACATCATAATAGATATGCACCTGTTGATTAAAACCAATGTCTCTGTTTATGCCATATTATCCATTATCAACTATACATTTTCCATTAAAAAATTACCCAATTGTTATATTTTAAAATCCACAGCTTTAGATCAACCATTGAAAATCTTTGCTTTATGAAAAAACAATGTGTACTTATTTGCTTCATTATTGTAGGATATTGCGCCACAGCTCAAATCGCCTTACAAAGAACCGTAACAGATGAAAAACAACAACCCATACCCTATGCCAGTATTGCCCTCATTGCTGCCAAAGATTCGCACCTCATCAAAGGGGCATTAACAGAAGATAATGGTGTGTATAATATCCCTTCAGTATCGGCGGGCGATTATCGCATTTTGGCAAGTTCAGTAGGGTTTGATAAGTCTTATTCTCAAATTTTTTCTATTAAAGAAGACAGCAAAACTGCAACCGTGGATATGACCCTCGCCGTTGCGTCAAAAATGTTAGATGCGGCTACCGTCACAGCATCGCGTCCCCTTTTCGAACAAAAAGCCGATAGATTGGTCGTCAATGTAGCGAATAGCCCCATTGCAGCAGGTGGTACAGCCTTAGAAATTTTGCAGAAAGTGCCAGGCGTAATGGTCATTCAAGATAAAGTAACTTTGGCGGGTAATCAAAGCGTGCAAGTCTGGATTGATGGTAAACCCTCGCCCTATCAAGACGTAAACGCTGCCCTACGCGATATGCCGGGCGACCAAATTGACCGCATCGAATTGATTAGGCAACCAGGCGCGCGGTATGATGCTGAGGGTGGTCCCATTTTGAATATCATCTTGAAACGCAACGCCGAATTGGGCATAAATGGCACAGCTCAAATGACGTTGGGGGGCTTTCGGGTCAATCAAAATGATGTCAATGCGGGTATTCGCAATTATTACCGTGCTAATCCATCTTTGACCTTAAACTATCGCGGCGGCGGTTGGAATTTATTTGGCAATGCGGCTTATAATCAAGGTAATTACTTCAATGTGATGTCTGTTAGTCGTTTTATCGGCAACGAAACCTATAAATCAAACAACTTCGACGAAACAGATTATTCTTTCAAAAACATCCGATTTGGGGCTGATTATTATGCGACTAAAAAAACAACATTAGGCGTATTGTTCAAAGCTTTTGAGCGCACTGGCGCAGGTGACGCTACCAACGAAACCAACGTTTTCACAAAAAATTTGACCTCAAAACTGAACTCATTTATTACGGATAATATTGCCAATTCTAAGCGGTCAAGCACTTCGGGCAACTTCAATATCAAGCACGAGTTTGACAGCAAAACGGGGTATAATTTGAATTTCGACGTGGATTACAGTCACTTCAACGTGCGCAATATCAACGACTTAACAATATATAAAAACGAAGCCACTAGCTATCGCTCGCGCTCGCAGCAAGACGTAGCTCAGCCCGTTGATTTGTGGGTCAGTAAGGTGGACTATAGCCTCCCAATTGATACCACAATGAAGATAGAAATTGGTGCAAAAACGAGCTTTGCGACCATTGACAACGACCTTCGTTTTTACCGTTCGGGCGAATTATCAAAAAAGGAATCCAATGCGTTTTTGTATAAGGAAAATATTAATGCGGGGTACGTTAATTTGAACAAAACCGTAGGAAAACTGGAATTTAATGCGGGTTTACGCGCTGAACAAACCATTGCTACTGGTACGACATCAAGCTTTAAAGTATTGGATAGAAAGTATTTACAATGGTTTCCAAATGCCAGTTTGCTCTACCGTTTGAACAAGCAAATGGGCATACAAGCCTCGTATAGCAAGCGCGTGAATCGCCCAGGGTTTAACCAACAAAATCCGTTTACTGAGTTCATTGATTCACTCACTTATACACGCGGCAACCCAGCTTTACTACCCGAAATCACGCATTCTGGACAGTTGTCCGTCGTCTTTGAAGGGCAGCCTTTTGCGAGCATTGAATATACCAAAACCGATGATGTGATTGTCGAAAATGCACCTCAATTGGAAAGCACAAAAACCTTCACAACAGCGCAAAATTTAGCCAATAAATATAACTGGACATTTCAATTGAATTTTCCTATCAAATTGGGCAAATGGCTTGATGGTTTCGGGGGCAATCAAGCGATATATAACGAATATAGAGCCGATTATCTGGGGTCACGATACGAGGCTTCGCGCTGGCATTGGTTGGCATATTGGGGTGTCACTGCCAAATTACCGAAGGACTTTAAAATAGAATTGAATGGCTTTTATATGACCAAATTCCTTGAAGAATTTATCACAATTGGCTCGCTAAACGGCTTCAATATAGCTGCATCCAAAACATTTTGGGATAAACGCGCGCGTTTGAGTGTTAATTTTAATGATGTATTTTATGGTCAAAAAACCAAAGCGGTAATTGATTATGCAAATGTGGTTGTGGGCTTCAACCAACGCCAATATTCCCGCAATTTGCGGATGACTTTTAGCTATCAATTTGGCAATACGAAAGTTAAAAATGCGCGTAGTCGCCGCACAGGGTCGGAGTCTGAAACGTCTCGGATAAAGGTTGAATAAGATAAGATGCTACAACTAAATCACCCCCTCAGTATTTTCCTATTCATAACCTAAATTTCACAAAAAAGACGCGTTGGGTGTTGTACCAAAGCGTCTTGTTAAAAATAAAATCATATAAAAGGGCTATCTTTTTTTCGATTTTTCTTCTTCTGTATGTTGACGTATTTTTTTTACAAAACTAACATCAACATTCATTAAATTAGCTATTTTTTCATCTGAAAAATCAGAATTGAGCATTAGGTTTTGAATTCCTATTTCTATACCTTCTTGCCTACCTTCTTGCCTACCTTCTTTGCGAATTACTTCGTCATGTATCTCAACTTGTAGTCGAAATTTTTCGAAGTCGTCGATATATTGAAATTCTTCTGATTTCAATTTATCTGTTCTAAGACGATTGATTGCTAACATGATTGATTTATTTTTTTCAAATTCAACAAAATCTTCTTTCTTATTGTTCTTATTTTTCGTTTTTTCGGCAAAATCAAACCATTGAAAATAGGGGCTGTACTTTTTGTTTTTGACGATGTTCTTTTGAAAGATGTAAATTAAACGATTTTTTGCTAAAAAGTCAAGATTTTTTGCATTATTATTCAAAATGCTCAATACTTTATTTCTTTCCTGCGTTAAATGTTCTAAATTTTGTGTTTCCCAAAGTATATCATTTTTGATAAAATCTACGCTTTGTTCGGGTAAAACGGCATAGGCAATATAATCTTCCTCAAATTTCAACGTATCATCTACCATCCAAATCAGCGTAATTGCTGGATTAATAGCGTCATAATTCCGTGTTTCTCGTTGTTTCCCATCACCTATATTTAAACTTTTGACGGGTATATCTTCTAATTGCGCCACACTATTCAGAGTAAAATAGACGTAAAATCGTTTGACAATGTCGGTTTTGTACCATTGCTGCATATCAATAAC
>JAYVKQ010000764.1:0-2530 GCA_043768285.1 Saprospiraceae bacterium
ATAAAAAATCATTCAAAATTAGTTTACTAAACCCTTGCAATTTATTGTTCATTTGACTTCTCAACACTACGCTGGCACAGCCGTGCGCTCAACCTTCGCCGCCGCGTCCTTCTGCTGCTCCACTTTCAAAACAGCCGCATTATACACCCGCCGCATCCCTTCTTCGACGCTGATTTTAGCTTTCCAACCTAGCCGCGCTTCTACAAAATCCATATTGCAATAACGGGAATGAACGCCGACGGGCTTATCCAAAAGACATTTTATTTCGGGTTCGTAGCCCGCAATTTTACACATAGTATGGATAATTTCGATGAACGAGAGCAACTCGCCGCGTCCGATATTGATAGCCGTGCCATCGTGAATATGATCCATTGCCAATAGAATACAGTCAATAACATCATCAATATGCACAAAATCGCGTCCTTGTTTGCCTGTGCCCCACACTTCTACGGGGTTTTCTCTACGCGCAATGCGTGCGGCGATAGAAGGAACGGGGTAAGTCAAATCTTGGTCTTCGCCGTAGCCACTGAATGGGCGGATACAGGTAATTTTTACGCCATAATGACTGGCGGCAATTTTGGCGAGGAACTCACCCGTCAGTTTCGACCAGCCGTAGGTCATATCGGGTTCGCCCATGCGTTTGAAGTTAATATCGCTTTCGCGGAGGGCAATAGCATCCCCCTCAGTCTGTAAGTCAATAGGGTAGGCGGCACTGCTGCTGGGATACATCACGCGCTCAGGATTGTGGCGCGTAATCCAGTGAAAAAACTCGGCATCAATTGCCAAATCCAACGCCACCATCATCGGGTCGCCGTCAATCATGGCACGTCCTCCGACTATCGCCGCGAAATGAAAAACATCGCTAAAGCGTTCAAAATCAAGCCCATAGCGTTCTTGAAAATAGCGTGGCTCATCGCTCAATTTATTCAATACCTTTCTAAAATCGGCTTTCAAAAACAGCAAGCGACCCGTTCTGCCGAATACTTCAATGTCTTTGTTGTCGCCTACTTTTGGTTCGCTCAACCACGTAGAAGGATGCGTGCCGACCATCAAATTGTCAATAAAAAGAATGTAATCGTTGGTTGTGTTGTACAAACGCTTAACCATGTTGCGCCCCACGAAACCGCAGCCGCCCGAAATCAGGTGAATTTTCATAAAACTATAAGTTTGTTGTTAATGGATAATTGATAGTGGAGAATTGATACAGCAATTTGATATAGGGACATTATGGTAACTATCCGAAGGGCGATTGAAATCGCCCTTCGGATAGTTACCACAGAAACCCATCAATAGGGGGCGATTTTAATCGCCCTTCGGATTTGAAAACCTATGCACAAATACCTTTTTGCCCTATGCAGTGACGCTCCATTTTAAAAAATAAACAAGTGAAAAAAAGGCGTTGGGCTATATTCTTCTGTAAATAAAGTATAAAAAATGAGCAAAACCCAAGCGATTTTTTCAATCCTTCTACTGAAATCTGAAAAGCGATAAAACAGATAGGCATAGAAGATAAAACCTATAAAACCAAACCTTAATAATAGATTATTCCAACCACATGAGCCTTGTAGTTTGTCGTGATAACCGAATAAATGAAAACTTGTCGTGCGATAATCTACACCTAAACCCAATACTGGATATTCTTTAATAGTGGGCCAATCCAGAGCAAAACTGGCAGACCTTGATATATCTAATCTAAGGTCTTTTTCTATAGCGTAGTTTATATGTCCCATTTCGACATCTAAACTACCGAACTCATTGACTATTTTTTTATATAAAAAATCAACTTGAAAAAAAATAACTGAGAATATGACAATAACAGTAGGTATAATGATGATGGATAATTGCTTATAAATCTTATTACTCAATATTAAATCTCCTAATGCAATACCAAAAGGGAAAACAAGAGAAGTTATCCCCATTGTAGATTGTGTAGTTAATAGTGTGATAAGGAAAATAATATTTTTCTTTGATTTAAGTGGTTCTTTTCTTTGAAAGATATTTAGAAAATAGGTTAAAGTCAGTATAGTAGCGAACCCGCCAGGCTCCCATGTAAATCCTGCATTGCGGTGTTTATGTATAGGTGTAGTGGTATGAATAAAAGAATTTACCCAATCATATTCGCTGACTTCTAACCTAAATATATTGTTTATATTGTAAAGTGTCTCAAAACTGATAAATTGAAAAGGATATATGACTAAACTTATACACGCAAAAACATACATGACATTAGTAAAATAATCGTAAAAATGCTCTTTTGTTAAGTCCCGACAATAGTAGCACAATAAAATATTTATAAATAAGCCAATATATGTTGTCGTATTTATCGCATTATTTTGTAGATAATAAAAGACTAAAAGGGCTATAAAAATACCAAAAAGTAGTATTAATTTAGGTTTGATTAGATTTTCAAAATAGAAATAGACACCAGTGAAAAAAATCCAACCGCCTATTGAAAAACCTTTACTTGTCGTCACGGGGTTTGCACTTGCCGTAACCAACAAAATAAATAAGATGATAGCATAGGAGAAAA
>JAYVKQ010000765.1:0-8952 GCA_043768285.1 Saprospiraceae bacterium
AATATGCCACTGTGAATGTCCAATCTTTTAGACAGCATGGGAAGGCGGTTAAAGCCTATAAGTCAGAAGACCTGCCATTATCCAACGATTCGATGCCTACGGGAAAATGGGACGAGAATGGGATATATATGCGTTACGATGTAGATGTCAAATTTATTTGGCATCAATGTGCGTTTTGGTTGCCGAATAAATTGGCGGTGTAAAAAAATCGGTGAAGGTTTCAATTGTAGTGTCGAATTTATTCGACATATCGCGCGGTGTCGAATAAATTCGACACTACGGGTTGCTTTTTTCAACGAATTATTTACACCTGCAATACATTTTTCAATTACGTTTATATGTACCCCTCTCGAAAAAATCTCTCCTTAATTTTTTCCATATTTGAAGACAAAAAGGCATTTGAAACGTTTATGTAACAGCTTAAACGGTCAATCATGTTTTTTTTATAACAATTAAATTTCTCTTATGAAAATGTCTAAAATGAAGTTTTCTCTTCCTTTTTTAATTGTAATCGCTTTATTCAGTGCCTGTACGCCCGAAGATGAAAAGGCTTCTGGTGCTTATTCAAATGGTGTTTTTATCGTCAATGAAGGTCCTTTTACGGGTGGTACTGGGTCGGTAGATTTTTATGACCGTCAAAAAACAGTGACGAATGATATATATGCAAAAGCCAATAACGGAGCTAAAATTGGTAGTATTTTACAATCTATGATTGTATTCGAAAATAAAGCCTACTTGATGGTGAATAATGCGAATAAAATAACGATTGTTGATCCTAATACTTTTATTAGCACGGGCGAAGCGACAGGTATCACTTATCCTAACTACATGGTTCCAATTGATAAAAATGCGGCTTACGTGAGCGAATGGGGCAAAGATGGTAAAAATGGTGCGGTAAAAGTATATGATGTTGTTCTAAAATCGTTTGCTAAAACTATTCCGATAAAAAAATTAGGCGCGGGTAAAATGATTGCCGTTGGTCAAACCCTTTTTGTCGTTAATGACAGTGGTTTGAGCTTTCCAGCACAAGACTCAACGATTACGTTGGTCAATATAGCAACGGGTACGGATACCATTTTGCGGACGATAAAAGTAGATGAATCTCCTAATAGTATTGTGCAAGATGCAAATGGCGAAATTTGGGTATTGTGTTCAAAAAGTTTGAATAAAATTAAGAACAACGCGGTAGAGTTTTCTATCAAAGTACCTGACTATTCCTCAAAATTGACAACCGATATCTCTAAGAATAATCTTTATTTTGTAAACGGCAATAAAGTATATCAAAAAGACTTATTGAACTTTGGTAAGAATACCCCCTCAGTATTTTTGACACAACCGTACTTAGTGTCGCCTTATGCCATCGGATTTGACCCCAAATCAGGCTTGATGTATTGTGGAGATGCTAAGAATTTTAGTTCGGCAGGTAAGGTCTATATTTTTGACCCAAGTAGCAAAGTGTTGAAAGATTCCTTAACAGTGGGTATTGCGCCGAATGGTTTTGTTTTTCAATAGTAATTTTTATTTAGCCACTAATTGCACTAATTGCACTAATTCTCACTAATTAACTCTACTTTGGCTCTATTAGAAAACTAAGGTTTGTTTTTCATGCTTGGCAGGACGGGTGCTGTTTTTGATTAAAAGAAAATCAAAAACCTTCTTGGGTTTTTAAAGCACAATTAGTGAAAATTAGTGCAATTTGTGGCTAAACATAAATGAAAAAGGCTACCCAATCGGGTAGCCTTTTCTATTGATAGTCAATGCTTTACGTAAAATTATCAAATATCAATTGAGTATTATTGTTGATTGAAAACAACCTTTTGGGTCAAAATACCTTTCTCAAATTTCACTTTGGCAATATACATACCACTTGGTAATGTGCCTCTGTTGATTTGTAGCATATTATTATTGACGCCTAATTTTTGTATCATCATACGACCACTCAAATCATATATTTCAACCGCTTTGATTGGATTAGAGACTTCACTTTCAAAAGTAACGATATCCAATGCAGGGTTTGGTGCAATCGTTAATTTAGTCGTAGCAGGGTCTAATAATTCCTCAGTCGAGCTTACAAGACTTGCACAAGGAAGGTTCAAACCAACACAAGCGCGCGGGATGATGAAGTTCATGATAGAGTCAATATAAACAGTTGCTTTTGCTTTGCCCATACCCGGGTTACCAGCAAGTGCAGACGCATTATCACCGAATGCCTGTTTGGTCGTATCTGTATTCCACCATTGGTAAGGGCTTGAGTCATCTCTTGAGCGACCAATAATAGGGAATAGGCTTGAAGAATAGGTGCCACCTGTTGTGAAACCATAAGCTGTGTTGCGTGCAGCTACTAAACTTTTGTAAGGGTCATTAGCCGCTTTCAATTTTTTGAATTTGTCAGTAATACCCAAGCTGTCCATTTTTAAAGATACCCAGTGGCTGCCTTGTACATTCACAACGTCCAACGAAACACCATTTCCGATAGGCACACCCAATACGCCATTACGATAAGGCGCGTTTTGGTCATGCGGCGCGGCAATAGATATAATAGGTGTTGAATTGGCTTCTAACCAAGTGATATCACCGATAGCACCACCCATATTAACCACCAACGCAATGCTTGATGTATTGGCTACGTGGTTTGGCACACACAGCGTGTCACCTCCCGGGTATGGTGTACCAGAAGCGGGGGCGCGGTTGAACGTTTTGCCTTCAATATCGCCATTTAGTTGCTCAACAACCATCGGTACGAAAGTACCTGGAGTAGTAGTGCTGGGTACTAAAAATTTACCTTGCGGGTATTGTGTCGTAGTTACTTCGCTGTATTTATCGAAAGTTGCTACACCCAAGCTGATATAACCACCCGTACCTTCGCCAATGACCATGATGCGTGTCGTGTCAATTTTGAAACTGGCAGCATTAGCTTTGAAGAAACGAACTGCGGTGCGCGCATCTTGGATACCGCGATAGGCAGCATTGATGAGCGTAAAAGTACGTTCGGTTTGCGTAGAGGCAATTGGGTTCCAGCCCAAACGATAGTCAATAGAAGCCGTTACGTAACCCAATTTTGCGAAGCGGTCACATATTTCAACGGCGATAGAGTCTTGACGGTCGCCTGTTGGAGAGTTACGCACTGATTTAGGTAAAAAGTTACCCGTTGGTATAAAAATAACGAGTGGGCGGCGAGAAGCCGTATCAACAGTTGGTTGATAAATATCAACCGCTAAAGGCTGTCTGAACGTATGTCCAGTCACCGGAATTGTTAATGCTGTATAGTTGACACCATAAGCCGTCGTTTGTTTACTCACCCCCGTAAACTGAGGTGTTAAGTAGCGTTGTGCTTGAGCGTTGAATGCTAAGACAGACATGAAAGCTACCAATAAGAGTAATTGTTTTTTCATAATTCCACTTTTTATTTAATTGATTAATTGAAAAATTCGGTTTGTGTTGTTTGAATATCGGGGCAAAAATAGTATAAAATACTGAGGGGGGTATATTTTGCAATAAAAAATTTTATGATGTAATTGTAAAAAAAAATTATTGATAGTTGATAGTTGATATCATCATCAACTATCAACTATCAACTATCAACTATCAACTATCAACTATCAACTATCAACTATTTTTTATTCCAATCATATTGTATAGATATATAAGCCATGCGCCCGATGCGCGGACCACCATACACTTGATATTGCTTTTTGTTTAACATGTTAGTCGCGCCTATTTTTAATAAGGTATTAATCTTAGTAAACGTGTAATTGATTTGACCATCCACTAAATCATATGTGGGTATAGAACCCGTAAATTGTGGCGAGCCTTGAAATTGAAAACCTTGTATCCATTTATAATTCAAACTAAAACCAACATTTTTAATATTTTTTATCTGTACATCGCGCCCCGTGATACCTAAATTAAACTTATGAGCGGGTGTATTGAATGCGGGAATAATTGGGTCATTCGTTTTAGTATTCAAGATGTTCCAAGAGTAATTGCCGAGAAAAATATAGTTTTTGACATAATGATTGATACCAATCGAGAAGCCTTGTGTCGTCACACGCTCTTTGGCATTTGCGGCAACACGATACCCTTGAATATTTTTGGGAAACCCAGAACTGGGGTCAAAATCGGAACGGACACCAATTTGAAAACCAATAAAGTCACGATAAAAACTATAATAATAGCTCATATCCACGTAGGTTTTGTTCATAATTGTTGTTCTGTAACCTAATTCTAAGGATTTTACCTTTTCTGGGCGAATGGGTGGTACATCAAAATAGCGCAAAAAACTTCTTCTCAATCCACTATCAATATAAGTAGCAAAGGATTCGACATCTATCAAATTGTTGAAACCCTTAATATTGCCTGATAAAATTGCCCTACCTACGTTAAGGTTTAGAAATTGGTCGTTGAGCGTAGGATTGCGAATTGCGGATGAAAATATGGCGCGTACATAATTGACTTTATCAGGTTGCCATACCAACGATGCGGCTGGCGAAAATAGGACACCAAAGTTTTGGTTTTTGTCCATCCGTATGGTCGCATTGAATTTCCACTTATTGTCCCTCATTCGTTTTTCAATTCCCGTATAAACGCCGACTTCGCTGTTGGTAATCGTATTGTAACCAGTCGTGTCATTCACAATTCGACCATCTGGCAAACGTCTTTGGGTGTAAATTGCGGTATCCACAAAAATAGTTCCCTGCGACTGAGGGGTATATAATCGAAAATTGCCCCCGACTACCCATTCATTGACATATTGTTTGGGTTGAAAACGGTATTCGCCATGCCCATGATAGAGTGCCGACTTATCGTAAAAACCTGTACCACCTGTTTCTATATCCCGTTTGCTGGATTTTGTTTTCGTAATGCGGTTAAATTCATCCTTGAAGCGTTGCGTACCTGGCACAAAATAAGGAAAATCCGTTTTGAATGTATCGGCATAGGCGCGGGCTTCATTATGCCAAGTTTGAAACAAAGCTGTATTATCGGCTATAAATTTATCGGCTTTTGCTTGGTCAAATTTTGAAGTAATAGACCCATCAGGGTTAAACACGACTTGGAGTTGCGGATAGCCCAAAGCATTCGCGCGACTGTCGATGACCTGTCGCCAAAAGCGCGTATAATCACTACCCCAAGTGCCCGTTATCTTCGATTTTTGTTGCAATAAAAGTGATGTAAAATACGGGTCATACGAGTCCCCCGAATTTTCATTGGTTGCATAAATACGGAAAAAATACTTATCTCTTTTGCGTATTTCTATGCGATTTTGAAAAAACAAGATATTTTTTAAGCTAAAACGATTATCGCCTTGATAAACCGTTGTGCCACTGCCGAAGTTAGACGCTATTATCAGTTCGGGAGAGGCTTGTTCTTCGCTGGGTTTCAAACGGAAATGGAGGGCAGCATTGGCTTTGGTGTTTTTTGTATTATAATCCACCATATCCACCTCGTTGTAGCCTGTTCTATGAAATTGCCCTAAGTTGATATTGTTCCACGGTTGGTCTTTATTGATTCGTGTAAAGTCATAAGAGGCTTCACGCTCGTCACCATATGTATTTACAGCATCGTAGCTACCCGGGTTTTTCACGCCCGTTTTTGTGCATGAAACGGCTTCATAATTATCGGCTACCCAATCATAGGCTTTGAGGTTGAAAAAATTGAATTTATAAGCAAACCAGTCTTTCCCGTCTTTATTTTTTAAAGCATCGGCGTAGCGTAAAGCGACTTCTACCAATTCTCTTTCGCCCGTTTTTACCCTTGCTGATAAGCCTTTTTGAAAGAATGGATTTTTTGTATCAATAGACATAACGCCGTTGAACGCGTTAGGACCATAATAAGCTGAATTTGCGCCCACCATCAAATCGGCTTTCAAAACGTCTAATTCTGATGAGCCTAAAAAATTGCCCAAAGAAAAATTTAAGCCGGGGGCTTGATTGTCCACGCCATCAATAATTTGGAGCGAGCGCACAGGGCTTGTCGAGTTGAAACCCCGTGTATTGATAATGGTATAGCCAATGGCAGCTGTGGTCAAATCCACGCTTGGTTTTTTCGTAAATTCATCGTAGAAATTACCTGCGGCTTGCTTAATATCCAACTGACCAACAGTTTCTACTGTGGGTCCCGATTTTTTCTTTTCGTCAATATTGGCTTTTTCTGTGATGACGACCTCGCCAATGAGTGTAGCCGATTCGCTCATTTTGATACTCAGTAGCTTGTCGTTGGCAACTTCCAACTCCATTGATTCGTAACCTACCGAAGATACTGTAATTTTTAATGGATAAGCCTGAGCCGTTTTGAACTCAAATAGCCCATCATAGTCTGTAACAGCACCCACTGTTGTCCCTTTGATGACGACGGTTGCACCTACCATAACCTCCGCAGATTTGCTGTCAATTATTTTACCTCTAACAAGGTTTTGAGCAGGGAGGATTTGAGAAATAAATAAGAATAAGAGTGCTGAAAACAGTTTGATTGTAGTTGTAAATTTCATATCCTTAGTGTGTTAGTTTATTACAATTGAGCATTATTCAAATGTGAAGTTACTTCAAATTTCAATATTCCATAACTTTTTAACACTAAAAATATTGAAAAGGTATATATGTAATTTATAACAAGCATCTGATTATGTAGCGAATATTCGCTATATAACTGAAAAACAGTAGTTTATGAAATTTCATTTTTCATATGTAAAATACTGAGGGGGTATGTGAACTGAATAATTTTTTTAAAAAAACGCCGTACATTTCAAGTTGAGACGTACGGCGTTTGTCATTTTATTTAATGTTTTGTGCATGTCAAAAGTACCTAAAACAGGATACAAAACCCGAAATTTATTTTGTAAAAAACTCTTTGATAACATCCATCGAATTGATAACAACAATCAAGGTAATCAAGAGTAAAAAACCAGCTGTTACTGCCTTTTCCATAAATTTATCGCTCACTTTTCTACCTGTTATCATTTCCCAAATCAAGAACATGACATAGCCACCATCGAGTGCAGGTATAGGCAATAAATTCATAAACGCCAAGATGAGTGAAAGGCTCGCGGTCATTGTCCAGAAGCGTTCCCAATCCCATCGCAAACCAAACATTTTGGCAATCGGAATAAAGCCACCCACACTTTCACTGGCTTTAACTTCGCCCTTAAATATTTTACCAAAAGCGGTCATTTGCATACCCAAAAAGTTTATACCTTTTGTAAATCCTTTTGGTAAGGCTTCCATCAATGGATATTTTTGAGTAACTGTTTGGATATAATCTTCTTCAGATTTTGGAAAAAAACCAAGTTTGCCCTCTTCCGATGGGGTTACTTTAGTTGAAATAGTGTCACTGCCACGTAAAATTGCCATATCCACTTCTTTACCCTTGTGTTTTTGCAAAAACATAGCTAAATCATTGAAATACGACACTTTTTCATCTCCTAAGGCAATTATTTTATCACCTTTTTCCAATTTAGCGACTGCCGCAGGAGAAGGTACTTGTACCGATTTTTTGCAACCTGATAAAAACCCACCTTTGACGGCTTGCGGTATAGTGGCTGTTACAGAATCAACGGAGAAAATAATGGGCAGCGAGAAAATGGGGTCTTGTTGTCCCTTGCTTGACATCAAATAACTGCTGATGCTATCTGCCACTGTTAACGTTATGATTTCACCATTTCTATCCAATTGGATATTTTTAACCCCATCCAAACTCAATGCCCTTTTTACCATAATCGGGTCAAATTTATCGAATGGTTGGTTGCCGACTTTCAATATTTTATCACCCGTTTTTAAGCCCATTTTTAAGCCTAATTTTTCGGCATAAATGCCATATTTGGCACTTGAAGCGGGCATATATTCTTCACCATAATACCAAAGCAACATGCCAAATATGAAAAAACCTAAGGCGAAATTTACCGTCACACCGCCCAACATAATAATGAGGCGTTGCCACGCTTTTTTGGTTCTAAACTCCCAGGGTTGTGGCTCTTGTTGCAATTGTTCGGTATCCATACTTTCGTCCACCATACCACTGATTTTGACGTAACCACCCAAAGGCAACCAGCCAATACCATATTCAGTATCACCAATCTTTGTTTTAAAAAGGGAAAACCAAGGATCGAAAAAAAGGTAGAATTTCTCAACGCGCGTTTTGAACCATTTTGCGGGGAAAAAGTGACCACATTCGTGCAAGACTATCAATAAGGACAAGCTCAAAAAGAACTGACCCAACATGGCTATACTCATATTCGTTTTTATTATGTGATTTAAAAATAAACGGCAAATGTAAGAAAAAATCAAAGTGTCGGTTTTATAAAACGATTAAATCGTATTTTTGACCGATTAATTTTTAAAAATATTTTATGCAACTGTTTTATTCTAAAAAAATTAACAATAATATCGCTATTCTGGAGGAAGAAGAAGCCCGACACGCCACCCAAGTCTTGCGCCGAAAAGTGGGCGACAGCTTGCAATTGACCGACGGGTTAGGCAATTTCTATGAAGGCACTGTTATGGATATTCAAAAAAAAGTATGCCTTGTCAGTATTGACCGTACTATTACGGAATATCATAAACGCCCATTTACATTACACATTGCGATAGCACCTACAAAAAACATTGACCGCTACGAATGGTTTTTAGAAAAAGCGACTGAAATTGGCATTGACGAAATCACACCTTTAATATGTAAAAACAGCGAACGCACCGTCGTCAAACCCGATAGATTGAATACGATACTATTATCCGCCATGAAGCAATCGCTCAAAGCGTATTTACCTAAACTCAACGAAGCAATTGATTATCAAAAATTTATAAAAAAAGATTTTTCTGAATATAATCAAAAGTATATCGCGCATTGCCACGATATATCAGATTTAAAACTTCAAATACCTACGATACAGAACGAAATCCGAAATCCGAAATCCGAAATCCGCACCCCCCTCAGTATTTTGTACCAAAAAGGCGGAAATTGCGT
>JAYVKQ010000766.1:0-5673 GCA_043768285.1 Saprospiraceae bacterium
CGAGCGCAGCGAAGCAATCTGTAAACATACTTGAAATACCAAAACGTTTAGTATATCAAAAAGTGTAACAGATTGCTTCGCTGCGCTCGCAATGACAGCTTTTTGGGAAAGGTATTTCATATATAAATTATCCATTACCTTAATGCACTTATTCCAAAGGCTTTTTTACTACATCAAAAAATATAAACGCTATGTTGTGCTCAATATAGCCTGCAATGTATTGATGGTATTTTTCAATATCGTGAGCATACCGATGCTTATTCCCTTCTTACAAATCTTATTGGGGCAAACGATACCCCCTACGCAAAAGCCTGATTTTCAATGGACTATAAAATCATTAACCGATTCGTTTTATTACCAATTGGGGCATATTATTGAAGTGAATGGTAAAGAACGCGCTTTGATATATGTGTGTATCGGCTTGGCATTGGTCTTCTTTTTTAAAAATATGTTTCGCTATTTTGCTTTGTATTGCATTACGCCGTTGCGGAATGGGGTCGTGCGCGATATTCGGCAGGATTTATACAACAAAGTTTTAAGGCTACCCCTCAGTTATTTTAGCGAAGAGCGCAAAGGCGACCTCATTAGCCGCATATCAAATGACGTAGGCGAAATAGAATGGAGTATTTTGAACGTTTTGGAAACGTTGGTACGTGAACCATTGTTGATACTTGGGGCTTTGGGTATTATGCTATATTTATCGCCCTCTTTGACCTTATTTGTCTTGATTTTACTCATTTTGACGGGTATAATCATTGGTGGCATTGGCAAAACTTTGAAAAAGGAGTCCGCACTGACCCAACAAAAATTGGGTGATATGCTCTCCGTTTTGGACGAAACATTGGGCGCAATTCGGGTGATAAAAGGCTTTAATGCCGAAAAATTTAGACGCGAAAAATTTGCCGTAGAGAGCAATGCTTATCGCAACGCAATGACACAAGCCCTACGCCGTCGTGATTTGGCTTCGCCTTTGACCGAGTTTTTGGGTATTGGGGTGGTGTGCGTGTTAATATGGTTTGGTTTCAAACAAGTAGAGGCAGACCCTATTAAATTTTCAGCATCGGCTTTTATCGCATTTCTCTACGCTTTTTTCACAGTTATTGAACCTGCCAAAGCCTATTCTAATGCCTCTTATCAAATACAAAGGGGTAAAGCGGCGATTGACCGTATAGATGAAATCCTCAATGCAGAAGAAACGATACAAGACCCTATAAACCCTACCCTCCTCCCTATTTTTAAAGACAAAATTGAATATCGCAATGTGTCTTTTTATTATGCAAATAGTGATACGCCCGTTTTAAAAAATATTAATTTGACCATTCCAAAAGGTAAAATAGTAGCTTTAGTGGGCGCATCGGGCGCAGGGAAATCAACCTTAGCTGACCTTTTGCCCCGATTTTATGACGCTACTGAGGGGGGGGTATATATTGATGGTGTGAATGTTAAAGATATGAAAATCAATGATTTGCGTAAGCATATGGGCATCGTGACACAAGAAGCGTTGTTGTTTAATGATACCATTTACAACAATATCGTTTTTGGTTTAGAAAACGTGCAAGAACACGATGTTATCAATGCAGCAAAGGCGGCTAATGCGCATGAATTTATTGAAAATATGGAGGGACGACATCCCGATAAAGTCGGGACTGAGGGGGGGTATCAAACCAATATCGGAGACCGAGGTACGAAGCTATCGGGTGGGCAACGCCAACGGATGACCATAGCCAGAGCGATATTGCGCAATCCAGATATTTTGATACTTGATGAAGCCACTTCTGCATTGGATAGTGAAAGTGAGAAACTTGTTCAAGCAGCTTTAATAGAATTGATGAAAAACCGAACAGCCATTATTATAGCCCACCGTCTTTCCACAATACAACATGCCGATGTGATATGCGTCCTCAACAATGGCGTAATTATTGAACAAGGTACACATGAACAACTCTACCAAAAGGGAGGAGAATACCGAAAATTAGTCGAACTACAAGGGCTAAATTAGGGGTAGAATTGTCAAAATTTCAAATAAATACAAAAATCTCTTAACATGTGTTAATTTATTGCCCTGCAACTGCCCACACTGTAACAGTTTCTTCTTAAAGCTCCGTATTATTGCAGTAGAAGCACGTCTCAAATGACTTTAACACAGCAAACCCACAATTATTATGCTTTTCAATAAGCTGAGAAAACATATCTCTCAACATGTAGAGATGACAGATGTCGAATTCGATATTATATCAAAAGCCTTTAAGGTTGTTCGATACCAAGCAAAAAATAATATACATAAAAAAGGTCAAGTGTTGGACTTCGTTGCTTTTGTAAATGAAGGATGCTTAGAAAATTTTATAAAAATTGACAAAAAAGAGCAAGTCATTAACTTCCCAATGGAAGGTTGGTGGATTGGCGATTTAAAAGGCTTATTGAAAAATAATCCGTCTAATATTAGCGTAAGGACACTTGAAGATACCGAGTTGTTGGTTTTGGATAAATTATATTTTCTCGAACTGATAAAAAGTAATTACAAATTTTTATTATATTTTCTGATAATTGTGCATGAAGCCTATCTCCAAACAAATGAACAATATGCCAAAACATTGGCACTTTCGGCTGAGGAGCGTTACGACGAATTGATATTAAATGCACCTAATTTTGTTAACCGCATTCCTGATAAATATTTAGCTTCTTATTTAGGTGTTCAGCCACCTTCATTGTCGCGGATAAAGCGAAAAAAAATTAAAAAAACGTTAAATATTCCGCTATAAACCTAATGAAATAAAAGATTTTGTGTTTATTTGTTTGGGTCTAAACCATAGGCATTTTATATGTCCTATGGTTTTATTTTTATCCCCTGACCCGAAGGGGAAATATTTATTGTTTCGTCGTTCCTTACATTCGATACCCCGTTTGTCCACTTGCTTGGTTGGTATCAAAAGGCGGTTCTTGTGACAAATTTTTATCAAAATTGGGTTTCAATACATCATCCACCAAATCATCTAAGCCACCGCGTGTATTGACATCCTCTGCGTGCGGTTTTGAGAATAAATTACTCCCTTTATCGAAATGGTCAATCAAATTCTCTACTGTAAATTTGGGCGCAGATGCGTAGTCAAAACTATTAGGGTCTTCAGTCATACCCAGCATATCTGCGCCCATAAATTGCCCTAATTGGAAATAACTTTCCCACTGAATGGGGTCGAAAAACTGGTCGGAAGTCGGTTCATGCGGGAAAACGGGGTGATAAATCTTGTATTTATAGGTACTGAATTTCAAAGGATCGTCCGCTTCTTTAAGATGTGGCTTCATCGTAGGCGCAGTCACAGAGCTTTTAGTATAAATAAAAGTCCCAATTTTATCACCTACTTGATAAGGGCTGTTAGGTCCGTCCAATTTATCATCTTGCCAGAGTAAAATCATATCTGCGACAGCATACCGTTGGGTCGAATAGCCATACGAAGCACGCGGGCGTATCACATTTTCAGGTTCTTGACCCTCTCTGAACATAATGGCTACCCCGAGTTCATTACGTGCGCGCACTACTAAATTCTCTAAATCAAAGAATGTATATGCGGGGTCTTCACCACCGTCCACACATACAATTAAGCGACAACGACGGCGGATGAGTTCATATGCCGCAAGGTTTTCGATATGCCCACCATCCGAAATATTCACCATTCGGTTAGCCGTACCGATTGTAGAAAGCAATTCATTAAAAAAATAGCGGGGCCACCAGATAATGGTTTTAATTTTCCTAACTTTCAAAGGATTAGAAATCCAAAAGCCCAAACGCGCATTGAAAATAGTCATCAAAATCGACAAAGTAGCGTTAGAATAAATGCCCATACCCGGATTTACGGCTGCAGCCGATATGGTAACGGCGGCGGGGAGGGTCATTCGAGAATAATCAAAATATTGGTCATTGCGTACATAGCCCGTCAGTTTTGACCCTGAATGAAGGGGGCTTAATACGAAATAGTCACTCGCTTTCGAGCCTTTAAATTTATCGTCACCCGTTGGGGCTTGCAAATTCAAACACGTATTGATTAATGGATAAGGGGCAATATAGTCCACTTTTTTATCCGAATTGGCGTTGAAAAGGTCTTTCAAAGGCACATTACGCCATTTGCCAGCAAATTGCAGAAAGCAATCCGACAACTGTTTTCGATAATATCTATGAAATGAAAGGGCATTAGGGTTGGTAAAAAAGCCGAGCATAAACAAGCCCACTGTCGCGCCCAATAGCTCCAAAGCACTCATCGTATTGATAATAGCCACGCCGCGATATTGTGCCACTGCCCATAGTCCCGCCAATATCACTAAGGCAAATGCTGTAAGATTTTCAACATAATTAAATTGCTTGGATACATCCAAATTGAAATTGAACAATATATTGAATGTAAAATGGATAGCCACCAACGAGCCAATTACCCACAAAAATATATTGATAATAGACATAAAAGGCAAAGCATTATCCAAATATAAACCAGAAGGTAAGTAGCCGCCCAACATTCGATATATAAAAACGAGCATGGCTACTACTATGGCTGGGCTGATAAAACTCATCACCGTACTCACCAAATACGCGACAATCAGCAATAATTGATTCCACTTCTTGCGAATGCCTTGCCCGGGTATCAAATATTCGCCGTGATTGCGTACTGCCTCCATTTTGCTTTCATCAAAAAGGTGGGCATAATCGCCCCCATTCGCCTTCAATGTGCCTTGCACATACGAGCCACAATAGCCACCACCGCTCACAGAGGATAGATAATCCGCTTTTTCTAAAATACCGAACCGATTGAGGGTTTTTAGGATGCCCATATTGATGGTTGCCGAGCGAATACCGCCGCCACTCATGGCAATGCCAAACCAGTTTTCGTTACCATCAGAACCGTGTTCGGTATTCAATTTTTTGCGGCGTGTGCGCAGTTGTGCCTTTTCTTCTTCTATTATATTGAGTAGCGTTGCTGTTTCCGCCATAGATATGATTATTTTATGATTTTAAAAAAAACAATTGTGGGATAAATATAGATAAGACATTTGAGAATTGATAATCTTATTTTTCAATAATATTTTCCAAACCTTCAAAAGACACTTATCTTTGGGGTTCTAAAATACAATCTATCATGTCAAAAACTTTGTACATTATTCGCCACGCCAAATCCAGTTGGGCAGAAGTGGGCGCGCGCGACATTGATCGCACCCTCAACGACAGAGGACATACAGACGCGCCAAAAATGGCGGAAATACTGAGGGGGGGAGGCGTTATGCCAGATTTAATCGTTAGCAGTCCCGCGAAGCGCGCTTTTACTACGGCGCAGTATTTCGCAAAAGCATTTGGTATCGCTATCAAAGATATAGATATTCAACACGCTATATATGAAGCCACGACGGATGAGTTGCTATCAGTCGTGCGTGATTTGCCCAACAAAGCGGATATCGTTCTGATGTTCGGGCATGATCCTGGGTTTACTTATTTTGCCAATCAATTTACGAGTAATTATATTGACAATTTACCAACGTGTGGCATTGTGCGTCTTGATTTGGCGAGTGACAAATGGGAAGATTTTAATGAAAAAACTGTGCTGATGAAGGATATGTGGTTTCCTAAAATGTAGATTAAAATGTAGTGTCGAATTTATTCGACACCATGCGCCATGTGTCGAATAAATTCGACAC
>JAYVKQ010000767.1:0-2404 GCA_043768285.1 Saprospiraceae bacterium
CGTGCCACCGCTTCAAGCGGTGGCACGGGTAGCCTATCATACTGTGTATATGCTTTTTTAATACTCATTTTCATAAGTTGTGGTAAAGAAAACCCAGTACCTGCCTATCTGCATATACCCGCTTTTTCTCTTACTGCCAGAGTAGGCGAAGGCACTTCGGCGCATAAAATATCGGACGCTTGGGTATTTGTAGATGGTCAAGCTAATGGCATATTTCAACTACCTGTTACGATACCCATTATACAATTAGGGCAGCATGACATCATTATTTTTCCCGGGGTGCGCAACAATGGTACGCGCTCCAATCCCGTTGTGTATCCTATGTGTACTTCTTATAAGATTAAGATGGATTTGAAGGCGGGAAAAGTTGATACACTGCGCCCAACGACGGCATATTTGCCCGAAGTGCAGTTTAAAGTAATAGAAGATTTTGAGCGCGGCAATATATTTAAGATAGATAGAGACAACAACACAACCAATCAATTTACTATATCAAATAATGGTTTTGAAGGCAAATGTGGGCAATTTATATTAGGAAAATCCAATATTTCGATGGAAAAAGCCTCTACTACCAAAGTGCAACTATCAGATAATGCCGCTAATATTTACCTCGAAATGCACTACAAAACGGAAGCCCCTTTGACGGTAGGCATTGTTGGTTCTAATATATCGAATACGACTGGCACAGCCAGCTACAAAATTATTTTATACCCCAATAAAGAATGGAATAAAACGTATATCAACTTGACTAATGAGGTGAAAGAGTTGAAAATGACTGATTTTCAAATCCTTTTCAACAGCCTTTTGCCCGATAGTTTATCTACTGCAACAATATTGATTGATAATATAAAATTAATTCAGAAGTAATTTCCCCGAAAAATACTGAGGGGTAGCGAATGTATGCTTAGACAACGCCGAATAGATATGATGATTTATACTATTGCTGACTTCCTCTCAGCAATGGTGGCTTGGACGTGTTTTTTTCTCTATCGTAAATGGTGGATTGAAAACAACTATAAGGATTGGCATATTTTGGAGGACAAAAATTTTCTATTGGGTATATTTATTGTCCCATTGGGTTGGGTTTTGTTTTATTCTATTTTTGACAAATACCGCGACATATACCGTTTGCCGCGTATCGAAACGCTGACCCGCACATTTTTTCTAAGTTTTATAGGCGTATTTTTTCTATTTTTCACCTTGATATTGGACGATTTTGTCACCAATTATACGACCTATTACAAATCTTTCATCGCCTTATTTTGTTTGCATTTTTTCATCACAGCTACAATGCGGATGATACTTTTGACACGCGCCAATCGCCGCATTAAAGCCAATATTGTCAATTTTAATACTCTAATGATAGGTGGCAACGCGAGTGCTTTGGAGTTATATAAGGATATTACAGGGCGTAAAAAAAGTTTGGGTTATAAGTTTATAGGCTTCGTGGATACTAACGGCAACTCTACAAACAGTATAGAAAACCATATTCCGCGTCTGGGTAAAATTGAAGATATACCCCGCATCGTTGAACAATACGACGTTGAAGATGTCATTATTGCCATCGAAACTTCTGAACACAACCGCTTAAAAGATATATTGGATATGCTTTTTGATTTTGGCAACCGCATTATCATCAAAGTCATACCCGATATGTATGATATTATGCTTGGCACGGTCAAAATCAAGCAATTGTACGATGCTGTTTTGATAGAAATTAACCGCGAGTTGATGCCCTACTGGCAAGTAGTTTTGAAGCGGGTGATTGATATAGTGGCAAGCTTGGTCGGTTTAATATTGCTTTCACCTATATATGCGTACATTGCATTAATGGTACGGATTTCCTCAAAAGGACCTATTTTTTTCTATCAAGAACGTGTAGGATTGAACGGAAAACCCTTTAATATCATCAAATTTAGGTCAATGTACGTCAATTCGGAAGATATTGGACCTCAATTGAGTTTCGACGGTGACAATCGCTGCACACCGTGGGGGGCAACCATGCGCAAATGGCGTTTGGATGAATTGCCACAGTTTTGGAATGTAATAATTGGCGATATGTCGCTCGTGGGTCCGCGTCCAGAAAGACAGCACTATATTGACCTCATTATGCAACGTGCACCGCATTATAAACACCTACTGAAAGTGCGCCCTGGCATCACGTCTTGGGGGCAAGTGAAATATGGATATGCCTCAACGGTTGATGAAATGATACAGCGTTTGAAATTTGATATTTTGTATATCGAAAATGTATCCCTCGCCTTAGATTTTAAAATTATGTTTTATACTATTCTCGTTTTGATGCAAGGACGAGGAAAATAGTATGTAACGTAAAAGAAATAAGGTGGTCAAAATGTACCGTCGAATTTATTCGATGGGCTGCATAAGTCATTGATTACCAACG
>JAYVKQ010000768.1:0-3650 GCA_043768285.1 Saprospiraceae bacterium
CTGCGGAACGACTTTCTGCTATAACCACAGCAACGGCATCACCTACGTGCTTCACTGTTTCACCGACACATACCAATAGTGGGTGTGCAGGTTCTTTCATTATGTCGCCGTTTTTAAAATTGACTTGCCAACCCGTTGGTACGCCGCGTATGTGCTTCACATTGTCGCCAGTGAATATTGCAACGACCCCCTCAGTATTTAAGGCGTTGGTCGTATCAATACTTACTACTTTGGCATGGGCATATGGCGAGCGGATAATATGCGCGTAGGTCATACCCACGAGCTTAATATCATCCGTATATTTTCCTCTGCCAGTAATAAAACGCTTGTCTTCAAGGCGTTTTATGGACTGACCGATATATGATGTACTACTCATTTTTTTATTAAAATTTGATTGGTGAATAAGTAATGTCGAATTTATTCGACACTCAGCGCAACGTGTCGAATGAATTCGACACTACTTTTACGCGTTTAGCAAGCGGGTTCGGGCATATTAGCGGCATATTGAATAGCCCGCACAATATTATGGTAGCCCGTGCAACGGCAGAAATTACCCTCGAGGGCTTCGCGTATCTCATGTTCTGCGGGATTTGGGTTTCGAGCTAATAGGTCGGCAGCGGTCATAATCATGCCAGGGGTACAAAAGCCACATTGCAAGCCATGCTCTTGTTTGAAACCTTCTTGAAGTGGGTGCGAGCCATCGGAGGACATACCTTCGATGGTCAAAATGTCGCTGCCATCGGCTTGAACGGCAAGCACCGTACAGCTTTTGACGGCTTTGCCATCAACATGAACAGTGCAAGCACCGCAACTGGACGTGTCGCAACCGATATGCGTACCCGTCAAGCGCAATTTATCACGGAGGTGATAAACGAGTAGTTCTCTTGCTTCAACCTCATGTGTGTAAGTCTTACCATTTACGATAATGGAAATAGGTACTTTCATAAGAGAATAGATATTTTTGGTAAAAAAATGAGGAAATTTGGTTCGTCAAAATATAAAGTGTTGGTTAAGGGTAAAAGTAGAAGATTATTTTTTAATTAAAAACATTTTTAAAATAAAAAATAATAAAATTACATAAAAGTGTTATGTCTATTTATATCTGCGAATAAGCTGTAGGTTCTACAAATGTTCTATAAATTTTAGAAACAGTGTTACTGTATTCTGGTGCTTTTGATATTCTTTTCCAGACCTCATCTGCGCTAAATTTCGCCCAATTTTTATCGCGTTCTTCCATATTTTTAAACGTGAGCATATAGGTCAAACGCGGCATATTAGCTCCCGAAATCACTTCTCCAAAGAAAACGGGATTTAAACCTGTACGATAAAAAATGTCAAATTCTTCTTTGTTGAACATCAACACTTTACGGCGTACTGCATCGTCATTATACCCTTCATAACTGCGCACTTCAAATAAGCGAGGCTCATTTTTAGGTTGCAAAAGTTTAGGTAAGCCATCAAAAGCCAGCATTATGGAAGAACTTACACGATTATAAGGGACTCTGTCAGCAGGTAAATTGTTAAAAACTTCTGATGCTTTTAGATAATCGGCATCCATTTTCATTTTATCATTAACGGATTTAATATCATCAAAAGCGGCATATGGTATGAGCATATACACTTTTGCAGGGTCAGATTTGCCAATTTCTGTAAAAACGCCTACCGTTTTAATACCATATTTATTTAAAGCGGGTATCAAAGCATTTTTAAAATACTTTTCTACTTCACTGCGTGGCGAGTTGTAATTAAATTCATATTCGCGCCACTCATACAACTCTTTTGGTGCGGCAATGGATTGTTCACGACCAGATTTGGCAGCTAACAAAGCGGGTGTAGCCATAAATGCAGATTTTACAAAATGTCTTCTTTTCATTGTTCTATATTTTTAGTTAAAAAACGCTTAAACATAGACAATAAATTGAATTATAAATGTCAATTTAGTCCTACCTCTTTTGTAGCTTACAAACGGTGATAAGTGGTGTCGCAATACCCCCTCAGTATTTTAAACACTTTTAAACACTCTTACACTATTTTATGCCCATTCAAAAACTCCTTGATAGTCAATCGTTTACGCCCTTCAAGTTGTACATCCAATAGCTGGATATAGCCATCTGCAGTCGCTACTTTTAAGAAATTTTTATTATCAGACATAAATTTTCCTGCCAAATACTGACCTGTCCCGAGGTAATCGGGAGGGGGGGTAATCTCTTTTTGGGCGTTATAAACTTTGAGTTTCAAGCCATCCAAAGTCGTCCAAGCAGTAGGAAAGGGTGAAAGCCCTCTGATAAAATCGTGTACTTTTTGAGTCGGTTGATTGAAGTTGATGTGGCAAGTTTCTTGAAAAATTTTGGGGGCGTGTGTGGCTTCGGTATCGGCTTGTGGTTTCAAAGTATAGCCGCCTTTTGCTATATCGTTTACTGATTTAAGCATAGTTTCTGCGCCTAATTGCATCATTTTGTCGTGAATATCGCCCGCCGTATCATCATCGCCGATGGGTAGGGTAGCGGTGTGTAGCACGTCGCCCGTATCAATTTCGTGTTTTAGGAAAAAAGTCGTTACGCCCGTTTCTTTTTCGCCGTTGATAACAGCCCAATTGATAGGAGCTGCCCCCCGATATTTGGGCAATATCGAACCGTGCAAATTCATAGTACCAAGACGAGGCATATCCCACACCATTTCGGGCAACATTCTGAACGCTACGACTATAAACAAATCCGCTTGCAGACCCCTCAGTATTTCCACAAATTCAGGGTTCTTTAACTTCTCTGGTTGCAGGATAAACAATTGATTATCAAGGGCATATTGCTTCACAGCCGATTGTATCAACTGCTTGCCACCACGCCCACCGAGCTTGTCCGTTGCGGTGACAACGCCGACAATATCGTAGCCATTTTTAACCAATATATCTAAACTTGGTACTGCAAATTCGGGCGTACCCATGAAGACTATTTTCATATAGTAAATTTGTAAATTAAACGAGTGTAATATATACACACGAATAAGACGAATATAAATACGAATAACACCAAATTACTGGTAACTTCGGAAATCTCCGAAATAAACATTTTGACACTACTTGACATAAAAAATTGCGCGAAAATAAATGACTCGTAGAGTCAAAACGCTTATAATAACGAGAATTTCAAGAGATTCCGAATGACACGTAGTGTCAAAATGTTTATTTCATAGATTTCCAAAGTTACCAGAATTTAGATATAAAAGACTAAATCATTACATCTAAATTAGAAAAATTCGATTTATAATTCGTGTTATTCGTGTGAGTAAATGCGCCCTACGTGTTTTAATAAAACGAAGGGGCGAAGTTGCGTAATTTTTACAAATATTAATGCCTATACCTTGCATTTTATATATGAACCTATTACATTTACCCCATTATATTCAATTTTTACAACACATTTTTCATTTATAAATACTATGAAATTTGATATGTAATTACGTTTAGTTCAGATTTTTAATAATATTCGTACCCGCCAAATTAATTTGGCGGCGCAGAATTGTTAAATACTTCCAGAACCAGTTTTATGATTATTCGGGCATCGGAAGCCGCCAAATGAATTTGGCGGGTACGAATAGGAAACCCAAAATACTCCCGATTGTATCGGGACAGGTCGAGGGGGTAAAAAAATTCC
>JAYVKQ010000769.1:0-2859 GCA_043768285.1 Saprospiraceae bacterium
ATATATGCGTCTTAGATGTGATGTTGCCACATATTGATGGCTTTACGTTGGGTAAAGATATTCGCCGATTATCACCCCATATGCCCATCATATTTCTGACTGCCAAAACCCAAACGGAAGACGTATTGAAAGGTTTTGAAATGGGTGGCAATGACTATATTCGTAAGCCGTTCAGTATGGAGGAACTCATTGTGCGCATGAACAATCTTTTAAAACTTCAACTACACAACAGCCTTCAAAACACCCCCTCGGTATCTGAACAGCTTTCTATCGGCAAATATGATTTTATACCCTTCAAATATGAACTAAAATGCGGAGACAGTACGCGCCGTATTTCGCACCGCGAGGCAGAATTATTGAAAATATTGAATGAAAATCGTCAATATACGGTGCAGCGCAAAGATATTTTACTCAAAATATGGGGCGATGATAGTTTTTTTAATTCGCGTAATTTGGATGTATATATCACCAAATTACGGGATTATTTGAAAGAAGACCCTAATATTCAGATATTGACGGTGAAGGGGGTGGGGTATAATTTTATTGTTGAGGGGTAGCTATTTTATCCGTAATTGATTTAATCCTAAGTTCTATCCATTCTTCTGAATAGCCATTAGTTCTATAAATTTCCTTTATTTTTTCAAATTCTATTTTGTTTTCACTTGTAAAATCAGATAAAAATGCTTCTGGAATACCCGCCTTCTCCAAGAAAGCATTAGCATCTTCCAGTTTTTTGCTAAACCGATTTTGATATTTAATATCTGATAGGCTTTCATCTATAATGATGATAGGCACATTATATTCATTCAACTCTTTAATTATATCTTTCATTTGACTTTGCGTTTGATTAAAAAAAGCATCGTAATTTAAGTCTCAAAAATACATACAATTTTTAAAATGATGATAACTATTTGATTACCAATAGCTACAACTTTTTGACCAACATCAACTTTGTCAAAGTTTATGTCGATTATTTATGTTGAACTACTTAGTAAAGCCATTTCATTTTTGACTTTCAAGAAAAACGTTTTATCTTTGTAATCATTATTGAGCAAATCCGACTTATTTATCATCAACACCATACTATGTTCAATCACTTAAAAGCACGAAAGACCCCCTCAGTATTTTCTGCCGTTTTTGTGCTGTTTTTTTCCATAACTATGCTGAAAGCGCAACCTTGCCGCGAAATCGTTGGCTATTATCCCGCGTGGAAATGGTATGCCCGCAATCAATTTGTCAATCCTAAGACTATCAAATATGACCGCTATTCGGTTATCAATTATGCTTTTTTCAAACCCAAACCCGATGGTTCAATTGAAGGTACGGACGCTTGGGCTGACGAAAATCTACTGCAAGGCGAAATTGATTGGACAACCACGCCTAAAAGCTATAAACCCAATACGTCACTCGTAGATTTGGCGCACCAATCAGGCGTAAAAGTGCTCATTTCGATAGGTGGTTGGACAGAGAGCGACCATTTTCCTGCTATTGCTGCCGATACCGCAAAGCGAGAAAAATTCATTGCTGAATGTATCCGTTTGATAACATTTTATAACCTCGATGGCGTAGATATTGATTGGGAATATCCAGGCTTTGAAGAGCATAAAGGCACGCCTGACGATAAGGCAAATTGTACGCTTTTGTTTACGGAAATTCGCCATGCTATGGATATTTTAGCTCAAAATACGAACAAACAATACCTTTTAACGGGTGCTTTTGGCGCGAGCCAAAGCAATATGGCAAATATTGACTGGGATAATATCACGCCCGTTTTGGACGCTATTAATATGATGACTTACGATTATTTCGGCGCGTGGAATACCACAACGGGGCATAATGCGCCTTTATATCCGTCTATTGGCGCAGACAAAAATGCTTGTGTAGATGCCACTATTTCGACAATGATTGATACTTATAAAGTACCGCCTTCAAAAATAAATCTCGGTTTGCCTTTTTATGGTCATGCCTTGAAAACACAAGGAGAAGCCGCGTTAAACGCACCTACTTTGAAACAAAAAGATACCAAATTATTTCCAGAGGGGAGCAGTTTTTATCATATTATGGCTGAAAAACACCACTTTACTGAGTATTGGGATACGGCAGCGCGCGTACCTAATTTGCTCGGCAATGACGGTTTGAATACTTTCATCAGCTATGATAACGTGCAATCCATTACTGAAAAAACGCTTTATGCCATAGAAAAAAATCTACGCGGTGTCATGATTTGGGAAATTACGGAAGACCATTTGGAAACGGTAGAAGATATTGCCGAAACGCCGTTGATTAATGCGGTCAATCTCGTTTTATGTGCAAAGGCAGGAACTGAACCTACGGAAAATATACCCAATACTGTTACCATCATTGAAAATGAAAAAACGCCAACATTAGATACCTCAACGATACCCCCTCAGTATTTGAACGATAATTTGCGAGTCAATACTGTAGAAAATCAAGAAAAATTAATACAAAATGCTGACGATACGCATAATCCAGAAGTAGCTCTCGATATTAATAAATCAATGATATCCTCCATTGATATAACAATTGACCCCACCGATTTTATGATTATCAAATATACATTGACGCAACAGGGGCGGGTATGCTTAAAAATGCAGCACGAAAACGGCACGCTTGCCCGCGATATTGATTTAGGTGAACAGGGTATCGGCTATAATGAAGTTTTGACGGCTTTGCATCGAGATTTGCCGAAAGGGACTTATAAGATTTGGATTGATGGGTGTAGTCAGCAGCATATTTTACATATTTATAAAGCATTTATTAAAAGTTAAAAAACAAATATTGATTTAATTTATTTTAACGAAACGGGGCTTATATTTAGCCCCGTTTCGCATTTTTATG
>JAYVKQ010000770.1:0-2390 GCA_043768285.1 Saprospiraceae bacterium
TCAGTATTTTGAATGATTTTTTAATTATAGACTGCAAAACTGCAATCAGTATAAACTGCAAAATATTTTTTAACTCTAATTTATTGTTTAAAAATTATAAAAATTGAATACTTTTGTATCCTAATTTTAAATCATATCATGGAAAACAATAACTCCGATATTATTATCTATCAAACCGAAGATGGGCAAACCAAAATTGATGTCCGTTTGGAAAATGAAACCGTTTGGTTGTCACTAAACCAACTCGCTGAACTTTTTCAAAAAGATAAATCTAATATTGCAAAGCATATAAAAAATATCTTTGAAGAAGGTGAACTAACCGAAGATAGTTCAACTGTGGCAAATTTTGCCACAGTTCAAAATGAAGGCAAAAGAACAATTCAACGGCAAGTTGAGTATTTCAATCTTGATGTCATTATATCCGTTGGATACCGTGTCAGATCGCATCGTGGTACGCAATTTCGCATTTGGGCAACCAAACGACTGAAAGAATATATCATAAAAGGTTTTACCCTCGATGATGAACGCTTGAAAAACGCAGGACAGCGCAACTACTTTGAGGAGTTGATGGAGCGCATCCGCGATATTCGGACATCGGAGAAAAATTTTTATTACAAAATTCGTGAAATTTTCAAAACCAGCGTGGATTATGCCGAAAATTCGGAAGCAACCGCTCAATTTTATGCCATTATCCAAAATAAATTTCATTGGGCTATCCATCAACACACGGCTGCTGAAATCATCGCTATTCGTGCCAATGCCGATTTGCCGAATATGGGTCTGACCTCTTGGCAAGGCGATAAAATCAAAAAAAGTGATGTCGTAATTGCCAAAAACTACTTGAACGAAACAGAAATCAAAGAACTCAATTTATTAGCGGAACAATACCTTCTTTTTGCCGAAAGTCAAGCCATTCAGTTGAAAGTGATGTATATGAAGGACTGGATGAAAAAACTCCACGACCTTCTCACCATCAATGAACGCGAAATATTGATGGACGCGGGGCGCATCACCCGCGCACTCGCCGAAGATATCGCTACCAAAGAATATGAACGTTTTAAAGAAAAACAAAAACTATTGGGCGACCCCGATAGCACCCCCTCCCTATTTTTGCTTGAAAATTCAGTTAAAAAATTGAAATAAGTAACGAGTAATAGTACAGTCGGAAAATCCTGAAAGGATTAAATACGAATAGACAACAAATGAATAGTTGCAACAACTCCGAAGGAGTTCAGCAATTCCGATATGGACATTGTGGTGGCATCCGAAGGGCGATTAAAATCGCCCACTATTGATATTGACCACGAAAACCCATCAATAGGGGGCGATTTTAATCGCCCTTCGGAAATAAAGATTAATGAACAAATACCTTTTTTGCCCATATGCGGAATTACAGCGTATTCATTTATTGTCTATTCGTATTCAATCCTTTCAGGATTTACGACTATATTATTACTCGTCACTAAGTACATTTTGAACTGTTGCAAAATGTGCAACAGTTGCCACTCCCCTACCCTTTCACGACTGTTTTATTATCATTAAACAATAGCGCGAATAACACCAATATCACAACCGCAATACCCGCAGGGATATACCAGACATTTTGCCAATGGTGTTCTGTCGCTGAAACAGCATAGGCTTTTACGACCTCGCCCGCGATTTTTGCCCCAAAGAAAAAACCCACGCCATAGGTCGCAAAGGTTATCAACCCCTGTGCAGACGAACGCAGACTGAGGGGTGCTTTGTTGTCGGTGTATATTTGACCCGTTACGAAGAAAAAATCGTAACATATGCCGTGTATGATAATGCCAAGGTAAAGCATCCACGCACCACTGTCAGCTGTACCGTGTGCAAATAGCACATAGCGGATAATCCAGCCTACCAAACCGATGATTATCATGTTTTTAACGCCAAAACGACTTAAAAACAGCGGCATTAGAAGCATAAAACCTATTTCAGACATTTGCCCCATCGTCATTTTACCCGCTACATTGTCTAAGCCCACTTCGCCCAAAAACTGACCCGCAAAACTGTAATAAAAATTGAGTGGAATACAAAAAAGCACCGAAGCGATAACCATAACGGCAAAAGAACGGTCTTTCAACAGCTTTAAAGCATCTAAACCCAATATATCCGAAATAGTGGTTTTGCCTTCGCGTGGTTTTGGTGGTGTAGCTGGCATCGTAAAGCAATAAATGCCCATAATCACGGACATAATTGCCGTAGCTGTAAATTGCATACTACTATCCGCATAATTCAAAAAGCCAATCGTCAAACCCGCCGCTATCCAACCAATTGTGCCCAATACTCGAATACTCGGAAATTCCTTTTCGGGATTTGTAATATGGTGAAAACAGAGCGAATTACTCAACGCCAAAGTCGGCATATAG
>JAYVKQ010000771.1:0-6245 GCA_043768285.1 Saprospiraceae bacterium
CATTGAAAGCCCCCGAATAGTGTCGAATTTATTCGGCACATGGCGCGTTGTATCGAATAAATTCGACACTACTCGGGGGCTTTCAATGACTGTAATTCGGAAATTTTAGACCTCGGGCGGAGGACTCTCCAACTCGCGGCTGCGATTTTTGTAATTTAGATAGGCAAGAAAATTAACGTATCGCTTAGAATATAGCGTAGATTTTAGAATAATATCATAATTTTTGTAATGCTCGTACCCCGCCAAAACCTTTCTTTCTTTTTCCTCTTTTTCTTCCTTTCCTTCTTTTTCCTCTTGGGCATCTTCTTTTTCTTCGTTTTCTTCGTTTTCTTTGGTATCCGTGTCGCCATTATCATTCACACCCATACAAGTGGTGTTATTGTCGATTATCAACCGAAAATAATTATCTACCAATAGGGTTGTTGCGGCGATTAAGAAAATGATTTTTAAAAATTTGGACATCGAAAAAAACAATTTGAAATAGAACAAGGACTATAACAACTACGGTGTTGCAAAGTTCGTTTTATTTAGTTAATATTTGTTGTTTTCACTGATAGCATTTTTGAAAATAAAAAACAGGCTTCCCACTCCGTCAAGCATGAAAATAAAATTTAGCTTTGCCTTTTCATTGTCTATAATAATTCTCCAATTATGTCTGAAACCAAATACGCCACCACCCACTACCATAGCTATTTGCAGCTCGATAAAATTCTAACCGCTCAAAACCTGCGCAGCACTGAGGGGGGTACGCCCGCCCACGATGAAATGCTGTTTATCATCATCCACCAAGCCTACGAACTGTGGTTTAAGCAATTGATACATGAATTGACTTCCATTAATATCCTGATGCAACAGGAATACGTAGATGAAAAGTCACTCAATACTATTACAGCACGATTAGACCGCATCATCGAAATCATGGAATTGATGATACAACAAATACGGGTGCTGGAAACGATGTCGCCTTTAGAATTTCTGGATTTCAGAGATTATTTGTTCCCCGCTTCGGGTTTTCAAAGCCATCAATTTCGCTTGGTCGAAACGCTTTTGGGTTTGAAAGCCGCCCAGCGCGTCACGTATAACGGTCAGCCCTATCACCTTGCCCTTGAACCTTCGCAGCAAGCACATATATTGCATCTTGAAAATAGTGCCTCGCTATTGCAAAGCATTGAACGCTGGTTAGAGCGTATCCCTTTTTTAGAATATAAAAAATTTAATTTTATAAAACATTATAAATCAGCCGTTCAGACCATGATTGGGCGCGAGCAAAAAGCCATTCAAGATACCCCCTTTTTGAATGATACTGAAAAAGCAATGCGCCTACAAATGTTGGGCAATACGGATACCTATTTTCAAAAAATATTTGACCCTCAAAAACATGAAGAAGCAAGGCAATCGGGCGCGTTAAAACTTTCCTATCGCGCGACGGTCAGTGCTTTATTTATCACACTCTATAATACTGAACCGATATTGGCAAACCCTTATCGCTTAATGACTAAATTGACTGATTTGGACGAACTTTTGACCACTTGGCGATATCGCCATGCACAAATGGTACTCCGAATGTTGGGCAAAAAGATAGGCACAGGCGGCTCGTCGGGGCATGATTATTTGAAATCAACAGCGCAAAACCACGCAATTTTTGGCGATTTTCACAATATCTCTACCCTACTCGTCTCACGGGCGGATATACCCGATTTACCACCCTTTTTACAAAAAGAGCTTAATTTTTATTTTATGAAAAAATGAAATTACTATTTTTTGTTTTATCTTTGTTCGCCGAATTTATAATAAAGCAATAATGGAAAATAATTTAATACCCTTTGAAGGGAAAGAGATAAGAAGAATTTTACATAATGATGATTGGTACTTTTCAATCATTGATATAATTGCTATTTTGTCAGATAGCCCCATTCCGCGTAACTATTGGAGTATCTTGAAAAAGCGAGAACCGCAACTGCATACAAGTTGTATGCAGTTGAAGTTAAAGGCACCTGATGGCAAAAGTCGTTCAACGGATTGCGCCAATACTGAGGGGGTATTGCGTATCGTCATGTCCGTTCCTTCGCCGAAAGCCGAACCGCTTAAATTATGGTTGGCACAAGTCGGTAGAGAGCGCATCGAAGAAACCGCCGACCCCGAACTCGGTTTCCAACGCATGGCAGAACTCTATAAAGCCAAAGGCTATTCCGATGAGTGGGTAGAACGGCGCATGAAATCCATCGAAGTCCGCAAGCAACTCACCGATGAATGGAAAAATAGAGGCGTGAAAGAAGGTCAAGAGTTTAGTATTTTGACTGCCACCGTTGCCAAAGGCACTTTCGGATTAAGTCCCTCCGAACATTCAAATATCAAAGGCTTAGAAAAGGAAAACCTCCGCGACCATATGAACCCATTGGAGTTGATTTTGACCGCATTAGGTGAAGAAGTGACCCGCACCATCGCCATCAAAGAAAATGCACAAGGCTTTGAAGAAAACCATGACGCGGCTATAAAAGGCGGTGAAGTAGGCGGCAAAGCGCGTAAAAATGTAGAAGAAGCTACGGGTTTGAAGGTAGTGACGAGTGAGAATTTTTTGCATTTAAAAAATGTACAAAAGGATAAATTGACTGAAAATACTGAGGGGTAGTATAATTTTTCTAAAAAGTATATCAAGTTTTTCTAACCTTTTTTAATACACACGTTATTATGATTAAAATAATTGCGGCAGCTTTTGCAGGTACTATCGTCTATTTTTTAATAGGTTGGCTCGTTTTTGAAGGCATATTGGGCAAATATATGAGCGATAATACGACCCAAATTTTGGGGTTTAAAAAAAACGAAGAAGAAGCAAGTATGCTGATGCTAATTGTATCCTGTGCCGCTTATGCCTCGCTGTTATCAATCATTTTTAGCGAATGGGCGCACATCAATACCTTTAAACAAGGAGCAATTTTGGGGGCAATTATAGGTGTTTTAGTAGCTTTTATGACAAATTCGTATTGGTTTTCAACGACTCATTTCTTTAATAGCATCACCCCTGTGGCGGTTGATATAGCGGCTGCGGGTCTAACAGTTGGCATAATGGGCGGTGTTATTGCTTGGGTTTTAGGATATACAAATACCCAGTCTTTATAATTGCAAATCTGCTTTACGAGAATTGCATCTGGATTTGAAGTTTATAAGGATAAATACGACATTTGTGAAAATCTTTACCAAATATGTCCAATATCATTTATGCAACTGACCGCGCCTTTGCCCAAAAAATGGACAAAGCCGACCCACTCCGAAAGTTCCGCAACCGCTTTCATTTTCCTAAAAATACTGTTGAGGAACGAAATCCCGATGCAAGCGGGAAGGGGGGTAATAAAATCTACTTCTGCGGCAATTCACTTGGTTTACAACCCAAAACAACGAAAAAGCATATCCAAAACCTCTTGGACAATTGGCAAGAACGCGCCGTTGAAGGGCATTTTGAGGGAACACATTCTTTCATGGCTTTTCCCGAAATTTTGAATGAAAAAATGGCTCATATCGTTGGCGCAAAGCCGAACGAAATTGCCGTAATGAATACCCTCACTGTCAATCTACACCTATTAATGGTCTCATTTTATCGCCCGACTAAGGAGCGATATAAGATATTGATTGATTACAACCCTTTTCCTTCGGATAGATATGCCATTGCATCCCAATTGCGGTATCATGGTTTCGACCCACAAACGGCGATTATAGAACCCAAACCCAAATCGGGTTCTGCCCTTATCGAAACAGAAGATATATTGCAAACCATTGAAAATGAAGGAGATAGCATCGCCTTGATATTAATTGGGGGTATCAATTATTATTCTGGACAACTTTATAATTTAGAAAAAATTACGGATGCGGGTCATAAAAAAGGCTGCATAGTCGGTTTCGATTTGGCACACGCTGCGGGTAATGTATCCCTCAAACTGCATGATGTTGGCTGCGATTTTGCGGCGTGGTGTACCTACAAATACCTCAACGCGGGACCGGGCGCAATAGGTGCTATATTCGTCCACGAGCGACACGCCCACGCGACTCTACCCCGCTTCGAAGGCTGGTGGGGTTTTGAAAAAGCAACCCGTTTCAAAATGACACCCGATTTTGTGCCCATCGGTGGCGCACAATCGTGGCAAATGAGTACCCCGCCCGTCCTATCTATGGCGGGTATCAGAGCCAGTTTAGAGATTTTTGAAGAAGCGGGATTTGATAATATCATTAAAAAATCAAGACTATTAACGGGCTATTTAGAGTTTTTATTAATAAATATCCCAACGGATACCATCCGCATCATCACCCCCGAAGACCCCGAACAGCGCGGCTGCCAACTCTCCATCAAAGTGCGCGGAGCTGATAAATCATTGTTTTACAAACTGTTAGACAATGGTGTGGTCGGTGATTGGCGCGAGCCAGATGTCATTCGCGTTGCACCTGCGCCATTGTATAATGGGTTTGAGGAGGTGTATAATTTTGTAGAGATTTTGAAAAAAATGCTGAAAATTGGTTGACATACTGAGGGGGTAAGAATTCACTAAGTAAATTGAAATATATAAAAATGACCAAATTACAAAACTACGCCCTCGGCAAATGGCATCTGCCCACAGGCAGCGAGACCCCTCAGTATAACGCCTATAATGGCAACCTCATCAGCGTGGCAGGTGACAATTCCGACTATGCCGCTATGATGGATTATGCCCGAAACGTAGGCGGAAAGACATTGCGCAAAATGACTTTCTTTGAACGCGGTATGATGCTTAAAAAATTAGCACTATATCTAACTGGCAGAAAATCAATATATTATAAAGCATCTCACCTCACAGGCGCAACCAAAACCGATAGTTGGATTGATATCGATGGTGGCATTGGCAACCTCTTTGCCTATGCAAGTTTACGCCGGCAATTGGGTAGCGAAACTTTTTATGTGGACGGGGCAGCCGCCAAACTCTCGAAACTCGGGACGTTTATTGGGCAACACGTTTGCGTACCCAAACAGGGGGTGGCGGTACATATCAACGCTTTCAACTTTCCAGTGTGGGGTATGTTAGAGAAATGCGCGGTCAATTGGTTGGCGGGTATGCCTGCGGTAGTG
This sequence comes from Saprospiraceae bacterium, assembly GCA_043768285.1. Taxonomy (GTDB): domain Bacteria; phylum Bacteroidota; class Bacteroidia; order Chitinophagales; family Saprospiraceae; genus JAAFJT01. The sequence continues at coordinate 5,090 of JAYVKQ010000771.1, forward strand.
AAGGCTTCTGAAATGACTTCTTTTGTAACAGAAACCGTAGTACGAGATATTATTTCAAGCGGCATTTTGCCCGAAGGCGCATTGCAATTTATTGGCGGCAGAGGGCATGGTATCTTGGATTTTGTCACATCGCAAGACGTTGTGACTTTCACAGGCTCGGCTGCAACGGGCAAAATACTGAGGGGTCTGCCGCGCTTGAATGACCATTCTGTGCCTTTCAATATGGAAGCCGATAGTCTCAATGCGATGATATTAGGGTCAGATATTGCGCCTGATATGCCCGAATTTGATATTTTTATAAAAAATGTGCGCAATGAAATCATCATTAAAACGGGGCAAAAATGCACAGCTGTAAGGCGCATTATTGTGCCTGAAAAACTATTGGAAGATGTACAAATTGCGCTGGGTAAAGAGTTGAAAAAAGTCACCATTGGCGACCCTTCAGTTGAAGGTGTCAGAATGGGGGCTTTAGTCAGCCAAACCCAACGGCAAAGGGTGCATGACAATATTAAAAAACTCTTGAAAGTATCGTCCCTTGTGGTCGGTGATTTAGAAAAATTTGAAGTCATCGGTGCGGATAAAATGGATGGGGCTTTTCTCCCGCCTATCCTACTCTTGAATGAAAAACCGATGCGCAACACCGAAAGCCACGATATTGAAGCCTTCGGTCCCGTCGCATCCTTGATGCCATATAAAGATATGGAACAAGCCATCGAATTAGCCAACAAAGGTAAAGGCTCATTGGTTTCTACTATATGCAGCTACGACCCGTCAATATGTAGAGACTATTTACTCAATGCGGGGGCATTTCACGGCAGAATTTTATTTTTAAACCGTGCTTCTGCCAAAGAAAGTACGGGTCATGGCGCACCGATGCCCTTACTATCCCACGGAGGTCCGGGTCGTGCAGGTGGCGGTGAAGAAATGGGCGGTTTACGAGGCGTATTCCATTATCTGCAACGGGTGGCAGTGCAAGGACACCCAACCATGATTTCGCAAGTGACCCAAAACTATCAAGTGGGTGGGGCATATATCGAAAAAGACAAACACCCTTTCCAACAATATTTTGAAGACTTAGAAATTGGCGAAACAGTTATTACTGCAAAACACACTGTTACAGAAGCCGATATTGCCAACTTCGCAGAACTATCGGGCG
>JAYVKQ010000772.1:0-5097 GCA_043768285.1 Saprospiraceae bacterium
GTTTTCGACGGTAATAATTTTCATATAAACTTGCCATTTCGGGCAATTGTGCTTCGGTAATATCGGGCAAGCCGTTACCGTCAATATCGGGCACTTTGCCATCGCGCACAAGGCTTTCGATGTATTCACACACGATTTGGAGTTGAAAAGCCTCAATACCAATGGCGGTTGTGTCTTTGGCTTCGGTAGTCGTCAAGGCTTTAACAATGGCAGCAAGCCCCCCCTCAGTATATTCAAAAGGTGGGGTTGAAAAATCATCGCTGACGATGCTTGCGGGTTTTGTAATGGCATCTTTGGCTTGTTGGGTACTGAGGGGGCGCAATTCGTAGCGTTTGTTCAATATCGCTGGCAAAGTATCTTTCAAGGTATCCAACAAGCTCATACGGTCACTTCTGATGGCAAAAACTGCTTTTATAGTCAAAGGTTTGACCATAAAAGACCTTTCTGCGGGCGACAAATCATTCAATTGCGCCCGAATATGCTGTGGAATATGGGTATAAAGCAATTCCGCCAATTGTTTTTTAAACTGAATTTGTTGCTCAATCGGATACGAAAACAGTTCTTCAAATTGGTCAAAAATCAAGACAAATTGCCCATTTTCAACGTCTTGACGTTGTTTGAGTTGCCGCCAAAGGCTGTCCTCCGTTTGTAGGTTTGGCAAAAAATCAGACCCTTTGCTGATAGGCAATTCCGCGATAAACCGCTTGGTGGTTTCAAACGGTGTCAATGATTGGTTTTCGATATACGTTCCCAAGCGCACTTCGATAGGGCGATAACGAAAGGTATCAGATTGCGCGGTATCGGTCAGTTGGGGTACAATCCCTGCACTCAAAAGTGAGGATTTGCCATAGCCCGATTTGCCAAAAAGCACAATCAGCTTTTCGAGCATAATCAAATCCAAGAGATTGTCAATATCTTCGTCTCTGCCAAAAAAGATGTGCTTGTCGCTTGTTTTAAAAGGCTGCACACCAAGATAGCGGGTTAATTTTGCAGCCATAGTTACACAATTTTTTTAGATAATTCGATAATATTTTTACGTATTCGTGCTATTTGCGAATTGAGATGTTCGGTTACAACAATGCCCTCTGCTTTGTCTAAATTATATTGACTGAACATCCCCTCAGTCATGGAGAGTGCATTTTGGTCATCCCCATCAAAATCTGACGAAAACATTTTCAGCATGGCAATAGCTTTGACGAGGTCATGTTTTTCCACCAATTGAATAATAGTGGTCGCCGTAGGCGAGAGGGTATCCACCAATTGCCGCATTTTCTGCGGATATTTTTCTTTAAAACGCTGGTGGAGTTCTTCAAAAAAAGCCCAATCTGCGCCAATGAATTTGACATTGAATTGCTGCATAAAAAAGGTCTGAAAATCGGTATCCGAAAAAGTGGTTTTCAAGACATAATTGCGGCTATTGCTTTTAAATTGGTCTTCATGCTGGTTCAAGTAGCGTAAAAACAACTGTGTGTACCAGCGTTCAAAATGAAAACCGACAAAAATAAAAGTAGTGGCGCGTTTCAAAGGCGCACGCACTTCATTATCGGGAATGACTTGGTCGCCCAATATTTTTTTAAACATTTTGAACAAATCATCATAGTCCAAAATCAATGATTCTTGGTCTTCGATGCTGCCACAAAGGTTATACAGCAAGGGTTTATCCTGCGAAGGGCGTTCAATAGGGTAGGTTTGGAATTTGTCGCTACTCGAAAAATAGTCGTATTGCAAGCGCAAACGGTAGGTCGCAAAAGCATCTACCAATAGTTTATCGGGATTGGCAGACACAATAAGCGGAAAAGGCATTTCCACGATTTTGCGCAGCAAAGCCTCGTCTGCTTGCAGGTTTTTATAAAATTCAGCCGCTTGTATTTGCGCTGTAATTTTAGCATCATTATCCGCAAATAAGAAAAGCCCATCCCGACTGTAGAAATGGCGCAATTTATCCCCCAATTTGAGGGTCAAATGCCGATGTAAGGCTTCGTGGGTTTGTGGTAAAAAATTGTGTCCGAGTAATAAAACAGCGCGTTGTTGTTCTATTTCGAGTAGGATATCATCAATGTTTAGTGCAGTCATTATCGTTTGTTTCTTTTGAGTACCTACAAATATAGAAACAAACTTTTAGATTTTTCATAAAATGAAAAAATATTGTTGAGATGATGTCATTAGAGTTCAAAGGATTTTAGTAAATTGACTAAAAATGTTTCGTGCGTAGGTTTAGTAAACGGAAAATTATTTTTTTTTGAAAAAAAATAATTTTCCGTTTACTAAACCTTTGTCGAGAAGTATTTTAAATTATTGAAAATCAATACTTTATTTTTAGAACAAAATCTTATGAACACTAATGATATGATGTTGATATGTTCGGAGAGCTTTCAAAGTTCCCTAAACATGGTGCGGTTAAGTTATTTCCGCATATAATCCTGATACGTCATCTGAATATAAGCCTTGCCAATCTCAATATCCTTGTCATTGACATAGCCATCTTGGCGGCGAATATACCCCCCCTCAGTATCGTAAGCATATTTGCCGTCTTTTCTGACAAAACCAAAGCCATTGTGGTAGTTGAAATAGGCAAATGGGCGATAACCTGTTGTCATAATATTTTTTGACCATACATATTCTGTATGAGGCATATCCAATTGCCCCAAAACCGTAGCGGCTATATCTGATTGAGAACCCACCGTATGAATAACCGTATCTTGATGCGCCAACGCACCACCCAGCCACAACATCGGGACGTGAAAATTGTGAAACTCATCATCATGTGGCGGTACGTGTACCGAGCCGTGGTCAGCTATGATAACGACGATGGTATTTTGCCACCAGGGTTGCTTCTTCGCAGCACTGATAAATTCGCCCACAGCTTTGTCCGTATAGTACATCGCATTATTAAACATCAAATCCACATCGTCAGTCGGTTTAAAATCGGGCTGCCCCCAGTCGTTTCTATCTGTCGGCAATTCAAAAGGTTCGTGGCTGCTGAGGGTCAATATATTGCTGAAAAAAGGTTCTTTTGCACCTGCCAAATCTCGGTTTGCGCGTTCTAAAACAACGTGGTCAAAAGCACCCCATTTGCTGTTCAAATCTTTTTTATCAAAGGTTTCTTTTGTTGTTAATTTTGAAAACTGTCCCGTAATCAAATAGTTTTTGAAATTGGCAAATTCGGCTTCACCGCCGTAATAAAAACTGGTTTCGTAGCCTTTTTGACCTAAATTACGCGCCATACACGCCATTTTCTCCGCTTTTCGAGGGGTGTCGAATATGTTATAGCCTGTAACGCAAGGATATGCGCCCAGGGTTGCCATCAAACCAAAATGGGTTCGATGACCAGCCGAATAGATGCTATCGAACAAAATCCCTTCCTTGCAAAGTGCGTCAAACTGAGGGGTTACGCCTTTCACGCCACCCATGCGTTCAACGACTTTTGCTGTGAAACTTTCCCACGTTATGAGTATGAAATTTGGGTTTTTAATATCTTTTTTAATCAAATATTTAGTCTGACTACTGTCCTTAAACAAATCGGCGAGCAAAGCATTGGCTTTAGCATCGTCCATGAAAATCTTGTTGTGGGTTTTGTTCACTCTTTTTTCAAAAATAGTGACGTAAAAATTCCACAACGCATTGATAGCCGCATGATTAGCAAAGGTATTTTTAGAAAAATAAACAGCACTCTGATTGACGGGTGCTAATTGAAAACCACCCCGAATAGGTATTATCAAAACCAGCATCGAAAACAAGCCCAAACCTAATTTTAAACTTCGACTACTGAGGGGTATTGGGTTTTGTTTATTTTGACTTTGAGATAAAGGCTTGAAAATGAAGGAGTTGAACGCCGTCATTGAAATGCCCGTCAAGCATATAAAAATGAAAATCAAAGTCCCAACAGGCGATGAACCCGCCGAAGCCATCGTCTCGGCAGGGTCTTTCAAGGTATTTAAAGCAATATCATCTAAGCGGCAACCCCAGTTTTTATACAACTCCAAATCGGCGGCAATTAAAAAAGAACTTAAAAACAAAAGGGTATTCGTAAAGTATTTAACAACATTCAAGAGCGCGGCATTGTCTTTTAAAAAAGCGTAAACAGCGAGCAACACAAAAGGAATGACAGAGTAATAGCCTGCCATTGAAATATCTAAACGGCTACCATATACAAATGTGTTAGCAATGCTGCCCCAATCCATGAGGCTCGATTTATCGCCGTGATACCATATAAATATAGCGCGAGCAGAGATGAAATAAGCGACCCACAAAAGGTAATATTTTCCGTAGTTTTTAATAAAAGAAGACATATTTTTGGTTTTATTCTAAGATTGCGTACAGTACAATTTTATTTAACGATGCAAAATTAAAAGGTTTCTACTATTTTTTCATAAAAATACTGCATACTCTTTCAAATACAGATTGATGAGTACACCTTTCCAAAAGTTTCAAACTTTTGGAAAGGTATGCAGAAAGCTATCTGTCAATCATCTTTTATAAAAATACTGGGGGGTGCTGTAACTTTCCAAAAATGCAATCGTCACCTTAATAACGATGAATTTTGAAGAACTGACATATCGGATGAAAGATAAATTGTTGCGCTTTTCGGGGCGCATCATGGGCAATACGCCCGAAGCTGAGGACGTGGTGCAAGAGGTATTTTTAAAAATTTGGGAAAAACGCGATACCATGCAAGATGTCCTCAATCCCGATGCCTATTGTATGACTTTAACCAAAAATCTTTCACTCGATAAGCGCCGTTCAAAACATCGCCGTACCGAAGATATTGACAACGCCATTAGCGTAACTCATTCAGAATTAACTCCTTACGCCGCCGTTGAAACGCAAGATACTATTGGTAAAATTAGGCAATATATGAACGCATTACCCGAAAAGCAAAAATTGGTGATGCACCTACGCGATATTGAAGGTATGAGTTATGACGACATTGCCGCGCAACTCGATATGCCGATGCCACAAGTGAAAGTGTATTTGCACCGCGCGAGAAATGCAGTAAGGGAGAAGATGTTGAATATCAGCTGAACCAATCGTACCCGCCAAATTTATTGGAGGTGTAAAAAATTCGTTGAAGGTTTCAACTGTAGTGTCGAATTTATT
>JAYVKQ010000773.1:0-5130 GCA_043768285.1 Saprospiraceae bacterium
GATATGAGGTGAAACCGCAAAATCATTTCGCTTTTTTCCTCATGGCGGCGGCACTTACTCTGCTTAGATTATTAAGAATTTAATTACGCAACCAGTTCAAAAATAGGTTAAGCAATAGTAAAAAAGAATAGAATATTTTTTCAATATTCCGTTTGGTGAAGCAAAGATGGGGAGGGTACTACGCAGCCTTTTTGCGTAGTAGATTTATTTTCAAAAATATTTTTATAATTTATAATTTTATATTTATAAATAATTGATTATTAATATTTTAAGATATTAATTATGTGATAAAAAATTAAATTTAATATTGCCCATAGGTGCAGAGCAACGAAACATATCTCAAACTCAGGTTACGGTGCTCCGCACTTTTATGCATAACATTCCGTTTTTATACAAATATTAAGGTGCTCTGCACCTATGGGTAACAGCATTTATCAAATTTTTGTGAAAAAATACTGAGGGGTAATACCTAATCCCATTAGATAGTAAAAATGGCTTTTCGACATTTTTTTAAGAGGCGTGATACTCATAAAAGAAAATGCCTGACATTTTTTACAACGCCAGACATTTACATCATAATTTTCAGAAAAATAATGATGGTACATCCCGAAAAAATCGGGAGGGGGGTATCATATTTTAAGCAAATTGTTCTTCTAAAATTACGCCATCCGCTTGATATGTAAAACTGCGATGCGTTATCATTTCAGACCAATTGACCATATCAATATGTTCATTTTGAAGAATATCGACATAGGTGCTATCAATCATATTTTTAAGATGTGGGTAACTATTTTTCATAAAACGGCTATTCATGCTTGAAAAATCGCCGTTTTCGTAAATGTTGCCTATTTTATATGTCGGGTTGAAGCCATGTGAGCCGGGCAGAATATTGCCATTTTCGTCAATAATAATCTCCTTCATCACGTCTATAAGACGCATTTCATCAGTCAATATATGATTAGCGAATACGGTATCTGGATTGCCTTCTAATATATCACGATGCAAGACATCAAAAAGAGTTACAAAATCGGAATATTTGGTGTTCAAATAATGGTGCATGATAAAAACCTTATGCAGCATCTCTTGGTTGAGTTCGAGTTGTGCAAACAGATTGCTCGCCCGCCCCGCATTTTCTAAGGGATGCAATTGCAATAATTTGGCTTTATGTGTGGCTGTAAACTCGCCCAGCCAAAGAAGTGAATTAAAGGTTTGAGGCACAACGGTATGTATAAAGCCGAAAAAATCGGTGTATTCTTTTATAATCTCAATGCCTTCGAGTGTTTTATCAAAGGCTTGAGGCAAATTGCGGAGGTAATTATGATAGTCAGGCTCGCCGTCAATACTAACTGCCAGAACGTCAATCAAGGGCAAAGCCATTTGATTTTTTTCACTTTTGAGTAACATACCATTGGTAACAGCACTCGTATAGTAACCGATATTTTTTGCAAAAGACAACAATTCTAAGAGGTGGGAATACATAAACGGCTCACCACCCGAAATAGAAATCGTGTCGAAACCCTCAGCCCATGCTTGCTCCAAAAAGGATTTTAGCACATTGATATCCAACTCTTGCCTAAAATGCGGGGCTGAATTGGAATAGCAATGCAAACACGTTAAGTTGCAACGCTGCGTAGGGTGAATTTGAATAACACGATACCCCCCAGACTGAGGGGTATCGCATTGTATCGGTGTCAAATCTTGAGATAAGACTTCATTCATCATAAGCTACGTAATTTGTTTATGTCCAATTGAAGTCTAAAATCTAAGGCAAGTTCCAAAGGCGGGATACCAATTGGGAAGCCTTGAAAACGCTCGTAAGGAATGTTTCTTAAGTGCTTGTATTGGAAAATTTCAGGGTTTACAATACCACGAATGATAATTTTGTAGAACCCAGGTTGCCCCTTAATGCGCCAATCAAAATACTTAATTTGAGCATTTTTGTTTAGTTCGAGAATAGATTTGCTGATAGCACTCAGTTGTTTTTTGTCCAAAGCGGCATTGTTTAGTTGCGCGACGAGTGCCTTTTCAAAATCAGCGGCTGCGATTGTGTTTTCCATGAAAATGGTTTTTTAAAAAAAGTTAACAAAATATAGGTATTCCTAAAATAGTATCGGTGTGACTATTTCAGCGTTATAAAAATGGAGAAAAAAACAGACTGGTAGTGCTTGTAAATAGCTTGTAAAAAAAAAAGATAGTTTAGTGTGACATGACGTAAGAAAGGAACAGGTACGTTCAGTCAGTACATATTTTTGGGATAGTAAATCGGTACATATTTTTGTGGGTTATTAAATATGAAGCAAATATGTACTATTTAATTCGTAAAAGCAAGTGTTTTTTTAATATTTATTTTTACAATATGTTAAATAACAGTTTATTTTAATTTGTCTAAATTGAGGAAAACGAAGGGAAATTAGCCAAAAATCGCTATATTATCATAAAATCATTATGAAATTTATACTTTTTGGGTTAGAAAATGGTATTGCTATCCTTGTTTTAATGGTATAACTTTGTGCCCGAATTGAAAGCGTTTAATCAATGTCACAAATCAATTGATTTGACCATAACTTAATCAAACTGAAACATAAAAGGAAAATCAAGAATATTTTTTAAACGCATTTTTGATTTGACCTTAGGTACAAGAATTTTATTTACTAAGTGAGCTTTAACTAAAACAACTCTCCCCTAATATCCACAATCTACCGATGATTGTATTGACGCTATTTTGCATTTTCAGAAAACGTCAATACTAAAGCAACATTGCTCAAACATACTATTCAAAAACACGCAGCACGCATCACAATTAATAACTTTTAACTTTTAAGGCTCATGCTATGCGCTTTAAACAGGCTATATGTTTATCAATGCTCCCCCTACATTGATACACTCGTCACTTGTGTTTGTACTGACTTAGAAAGAAGTTCTAAAGAACCCATTTATTTTAACAAAAAGAACCCTATTTACATTTTTTTTAACCAAACTGGAATATTCCTAAAAATGCTTTTCTGCAATGGGAGCATGTGTCTGTGGCACATGAAGGGCGAAGCCTTATGTAATTTTCGATGATTTGGGTATTAGATTAGGCTATTTGCAACTGGCTGGCATATTATTATTGTTTTTGGAACAAAATATCTGTGTTTTATAGCAATACGTTTGCGTTTAATATTTATTAGAAATTGTTGTAAAGTTACATTTATAAAAAGTAATAGAATAGATTTTGTATCTCAATCCTGTAAAAAAAGTATCTCAAACACTTCCTTTTTTGATATTAAAGCCTTACTTTTGGCTAATATTTCCCTCGATGCACTATTCTAATTATAAATGTAACTACTATGAACTACCGCTTTACACTCTACGTGTGTCTATTACTATTGTCCGTAACATCTTGTGTTCCATATCGCGATATGGTGCTTTTTAGAAAAGCTGAGGCGTCTCTGCCTGATATGGAAGCCACCAATGCACCACTTAATATGGCGTTTCAAATTCAGCCTAATGATGCGTTATCCATCAAAATCTCTTGCATTGACCCGCAATTGGCTATACCTTTCAATTTGGTAGAAAGTGGTACGGCAGGTACGCAACAATCTGACTCCCCCTTGGTGAGTTTTTTAGTGGATGGCAACGGCGATATTGAATACCCAGTTATTGGGAAAATTCACGCAGCGAAACTAACCCTTCCGCAATTGCGTGATACCTTACATAAAAGGATAAAGCCTTATATTAAAGACCCTTCTATTACTATTCGGCGCGTTAATTTTCGTATCACTGTCTTAGGAGAGGTCGTCAAACCAGGGGCTTTTACGATGTTGTCTGAACGCATTACCATATTAGAAGCCATTGGTTTGGCAGGTGATATGACCCCATATAGCGACCGACAAAGGGTCATGGTGGTCAGAGAAGTGAATGGCAAAACGACTTTTGGGAAATTAGATTTGCAATCACCCGATTTTTTCAAATCACCCTATTATTATTTGCAGCAAAATGATGTCGTGTATGTTGACCCTAAAAAAACCAAAAAAGGGGGCGTGAATGACCAAGCCAGCAAATATGTAAACTGGACGACTGCCGCACTTTCGGCTATTGCAACTACTTTGACGGTCTTGGTTTTGTTGAAATAATAGCTCAAATACTGAGGGGGGTGAGCAAGTGGTTTAGGAAACTGATTTAGATTTTTTTTACAAAAAAATCTAAATCAGTTTCCTAAACCACCGCCTTTTTACCATGATAAATGCCCTATTCAACATTTATCATTCATCATTATTCTATACCTACTATGAAGAAATACACAACGCAACAAGAACATAATCCACACGAAGTCGGCATTGACGTAAGGCAACTACTCCAACGCTGCCGCCGCTATTGGTATATCTTTATATTGTGTGCATTGGCAACTTCCGCTTTGGCGTGGGCATATTTGCGCTATACTGTACCTGTGTATGAAGTCAGAAGTGCCATTTTGTTGAAAGATGAAAAAAATAAGCAAGGCGTATCGGCTACCGATTTAATATCGAAAGAATTGGGTTTGGGCGATAAAAAAATGCTCGCCGATGAAGCCAAATTGATGAACTCCTACCTTATTATTGAGAAAGTAGTGAAGCGTTTGAAACTTGACCGCATCGTCTATAAACGCGGTACGGTGCGCGACGAAGAACTCTATGGCACGACCTCGCCTATCATCATTGATAGCTTGACTTTGCGCGACAGCACGAAAGATTTTAAAGCGGCATTGGATATGGTGGATGATACCCATTTTGAATTGACAACCCCCGATGGGGCTAAACAATCGCTTACTTTTGGTACACCATTTAGCAATCAATACGGCGATTTCACTATCAATAAAGCCTTAAATCCTACTTTATCGAAGGAAAAAGCCTTGCGCATTGTGTGTAAAGGTATCGAGCCAACAGTGCAAGGCACGATACGCTCTATCTCAATAGATTTGCCGAAAAAGGAATCGAATGTGATTGAGCCATCGGTCAAAACGGCGATTCCTGAACGGGGCAAAGACATCATTCACGCGATGGTGAATGCTTATAATGAGTTGCGCTTGATTGACAAAAAAGAGGTCAGTCAAAATACCTTGAACTTTATCGAAAGCCGCCTACTCTCGCTCACGTCCGAGCTTTCAGGCGT
>JAYVKQ010000774.1:0-5276 GCA_043768285.1 Saprospiraceae bacterium
TGAAAATCACCATGAAGAAGTGGTAGAAGTACCCGTACACCACCATACGCAGAAAGTGCATTTGGTAGAAACGCAACATGAAGAAGTTGTAGATTTTACAGTCAATCACCACAAACAAATTGTCAATTTTGTTGAGTCTGTACACGAAGAAGTCGTAGATGTGCCAGTACACCATCATACGCAAAAAGTACAATTGGTAGAAACACTACACGAGGAAGTTGTAGATTTTGCGGTCAATCATCATAAGCAAGTCGTAAACTTCGTCGAATCCGTTCATGAAGAAGTGGTAGAAGTACCCGTGCATCACCACACTCAAAAAGTGAGCTTGGTAGAAACACACCACGAGGAAATCGTAGAAGTACCCGTGCATCACCACACTCAAAAAGTGAGCTTGGTAGAAACACACCACGAAAATATAATTGACTTTGCGGTTAACCACCATAAGCAAGTCGTAAACTTCGTCGAATCTATCCATGAAGAAGTTGTGGATGTTCCTGTTCATCATCATGTTCAAAAAGTAAATCTGGTTGAAAACCACCATGAAGAAGTGGTTGAGTTTGCCGTTAATCATGTCAAACAAATAGTAAACTTTGTTGAATCTAACCAAGAAGATATAGTAGAAGTACCTGTGCATCATCATACACAAAAAGTAAGTTTGGTTGAAAGCCATCACGAGGAGATAGTGGAAGTACCGGTACACCATCGTTCACAAAAAGTAAGTTTGATTGAAAATCATACTGAAGAAATTGTAGAAGTATCCGTAAACCACCGTTCTCAAAAAGTGAATTTGGTTGAGAATCACAGTGAAGAAGTGGTAGAATTCATGGTCAACCATCATAAACAAACCGTAAATTTTGTGGAATCTGTTCACGAAGATGTGGTAGATGTACCTGTCCATCATCATACACAAAAAGTGAATTTAGTAGAAAATCATCACGAGGAAATCGTTGAAGTAGCTGTAAACCACCGTTCTCAAAAAGTAAGTTTGGTTGAAAATCATACCGAAGAAATCGTAGAAGTGCCTGTAAATCACAGTTCTCAAAAAGTAAATCTTGTTGAAACTACGCATGAAGAAGTGGTAGATGTGATTGTTACAAACCGCACTCAGAAAGTTAATTTTATTGAAGAATTGACAGAAGAAGTGGTCAATGTACCGGTAACGCACCACACTCAAAAAGTGAATTTGGTTGAAAACAATATTGAAGATATTGTGGACTACGAAGTTACGAACCGCACTCAAAAGGTGAATATCATAGAAAGTACTATCGAAGAAGTGGTTGAAGTGCCTATAACACACCGCACTCAGAAAGTAAGTTTAATTGAAAGCCACAATGAAGAAGTGGTTGAAGTACCTGTAACGCACCGCACACAAAAGGTAAATTTGGTCGAAAACCATACCGAGGAGGTTGTTGATTTTACGGTTAATAACCATACTCAAAAAGTGAACTTTGTTGAGCAATTCAAAGAAGAAATGGTAGATGTATCTGTCAATCACGTTACTCAGAAAGTCAATATCATTGAAACGACAAAAGAGGAAACAATTGATGTACCAGTAACGCATACCACGCAAAAGGTAAACTTAATAGAAGAGCGCAGAGAGGAAATTGTGTCTATACCTGTGACCCATACTGTTCAAAAAGTGAACTTTATTGAGAATTATAGAGAAGAAATACTTGATGTGCCAGTAGAACACCGCAGACAAAGAGTGAATATCGTAGAAAGTACCGTTGAGGAAATCATCAGAGTTCCTGTTGAAACGCGCATTCAGAAGCAAATCGTTGAAGAAATCGTGTATAAAAAGGAGAAATCTGAAATTGACCCAGAATTTGCTTCTGGTGATTTCCAAGTTAATAAAATCACCGTAAAACAACATACCTCTGATACAACTTATAGGGGCAAACGCGTAAGAACGAGAGAAGGCTATGATGATTTAACTATCATTGAAGGTATTGGTCCCAAAATCGCTGAATTGATGTACAACAGTAATATCCGTTCGTTCGAGGTTTTGGCGAATAGTTCGGTCAGTCGTTTGAAGCAAATTTTGACGGACGGAGGTAGTCAATTTACGATACATGACCCAGCTACTTGGCCTCGCCAATCTTTCCTTGCCGCTTCTGGCGATTGGAAAGCATTGGAGGCATTACAAGACCAATTGCAAGGAGGTCGCTAATAATTTAATTTGGTGTTAAAACAAGAGGAAAACCTGTACATAAAAAGCCCGCAAAACGTTGTTTATCAACGGTTTGCGGGTATTTTTTTGTTCAAATATTTCTATTTACTTTTTATTTTTTTTGTAAAGTATCTATAAACCGCAAGTTACCACTCTCTATTATGACCCCCCTCAGTATTTTTCTCAAATTTTCTATACCCTGAGCAGTTGCTTTTGTTTCCCAGATATACAATACTTTCAAATTTGGGCAATTCGCTAACTGCGTCAAGCCTTTATCCGTTACATTAGTGCCATAGATATTTAATTGTTCGAGATTAGGCATTTGCGCTACGGCTGTCATGCCCACATCAGTTATATTGGTTTTTTCGAGGTTGAGGCGCGTAATATTTTTAAATCGAGCAATCTTAACTACATCAGCATCTGATACAGGCTGATTGCTCAATTTTAATCTAAGTAATTGATTCTTAATATTTTGTAAATCGTCAATAAGGCTCGAACTATAGTTTTTGACATTTATAAAATTTGCCATCACGTAGTTTGAGTTTTCTCCATAGCTCGAAACAATAACTTTTTTGTCATTCAAATCTGTTAATACAACACGATTCACAGGCTCAATAGGTTGTTTCAATAAGATAAGCTCTATATCTTGTTTGGGAATACTCGGTGCATCGTTTATGCCTGATTTTGCAGTAGGATTCTTGACTTCATTATTAGTTACAATTGTGGTTTTAGAAGCTGAATTGGGTAAAAATACTGAGGGGGTAGTATTGGCTTTTGCTATTGGTAGGCTTTGACCGCCATTCAGTTCTTGCACTGTTTTGTCAAAAGTACCGCCATGTTCTACCCACCATTTTAAGCGTTGCACCTGCTGGGTTGTTAATTGGGGTTTACCATCGGGTGGCATATGTAAATCATCTTCAATTGGAAGAACGCAATGAGCATAAATAAGGCTTTTTTCAAGATTACCCGCTACTAATACTTTGCCCGTTTCGCCGCCTTTCAAAATATATTCTGGACTATCTAAACGCAAATCACCTTTGCTTTTGTTTTCACCATGACAACTGTAACAGCGTTGTTCTAATATAGGCTGTATTAAATCTTGATACACATAAATGGGTTTTTCAGGTATTGTATTTTGAGGCATTGCGGCTACTATTTTTGTGTTCATATCAGTTGTTAAGGGTTGGGGATTATTAGCTGGGCTTGTAAATAATATTGGTGATATTTCATTAATTTTTGGATTGAGGATAGACGCAACTTGTTGATTTTGAACACTATCTATGGGCAGGGGAACATTTTTTTTCTTTATTTTTTTCTCAAATACCCCCTCCGTAATATAACCCAAACCATGCGTCATTGCACCACCATAATGCCCTACGACTATCAATAAACCGCCGATAAGCAACCAATTAGCCAATGAAACATATCTATTTTCCAACTTGCCAAAACGTTGATATAGATAACCGATTGAGGTTATAACAGCTAAAACAATACCAGACCATTGGTGTTTATCCAATATCTCGACGTTATATTCGCCAGTGGAAGCCAATATATATCCTGTGATGCAAGCAAAAATGGCACTGATAGCTCCCCATAGCAAGACGAAAGGCAAAAATATTTTTAAATATTCCCATTTTTGCCATTGTACAGCAATTGACATGAGGATGCCCAATATCAAAATACCAATGGGCATATGCACTAAAAGCGGATGAAAGTGTCCAATTAAAGCTGAGATATTCATAATTTTTAGGATATATTTTGCATAAAAAAAGCCCCAAACTTTCGCACACGAAAATTTGGGACTAATATAGTGCTATTCAATTTTATTTCTAAAGAAATATTACGCTTCGGCTGATTTCCTCTTGCGGCGAGTCTTGAACATTTCCACAACATCTTTGTCTTTCTGGAAATTCCAATCCACAAAATTCCCTGCCACGAATTTTTTGACATCTTGATAATCACGAGCGCGTTTGTCTGTAAATTTAACCAAACATTTGCGCACATATTCCATCGAAATGTCGCGTATATTTTGGCTAAACAACTCATTCCTAAATATATTCATATATTGCGTAAACGTTTTCGATAAATCAAAATAATTTTGATAATCGCGTTCGCGTAATTCAATTACAACACGGTAGATATAGCCATATATCAACCGGCGCAAACATTCATTGATAGTAGAAAGACCTTCGTGGTTGTCATAAAACAATTTTACTTCTTTCATAACATCTTGCGCGACATAACCTTTAGTATGCACAATGTCAGCGATGGCATAATATTCCGTAATTTCGTCTTTGATGGTTTTATCCACGTTAGAAGACGCGCGTAATTCCGCTTTACCGTCTAACTCAAAATGCGCTAAGTGCATTTCAACAATAAAATTCAAGTATTTTTCAGAAAACTCAGGTACTTCTTGACGCAATTTATTGAATATCTTAGAAATATCATCCATTTCGGATTTTGATAAATCAAAGAAATTCAAGGCGAAACACATTAACTGAATATGCTCATTAGTGCTGAAAAAGGATTCATTTTTGACTGTTTCTACCAAATAGCTATTCAGACTTGAATTATCCATATTTTTGCCTACGCGATACATCAAGAAGTTTTGTAACTCTGGATATTCCACTTTCAGTTCGGCAAAAGTGCTCGGAAAATCAGCCGTTAAATAATTTTCTTTTGAAAATTGATTTTTGTAGCGCGTGTGTACAATTTTACGCTCTTTTATATCGCGGTATTTATCCAATTTATTACTTTGAAGATAATATCTTACTCGTTTATTAGCTATGGAATTGATAAAGTCTGTAATCCAAATATCGCTCGATAATGCGAAACCCATTTGGACGGATTGACCAATACGTTTTTTGATAAATTCGAAATTTGAAGATTCGAGAATCGCCGTCAAAATTTCTTTGAAGTGATTTTGTGGACGTACGTACTTAAACTGGTCGTTGATTTGCCCCCTCAGTACAGAGAAACCCAAAATGCGTTGAAGGAATAAACCTTCAAAATAAGGATTCAAAAGAATGCGCTCCAACGAAATGAGTTGCAAAGGGTCGTTGGCAGCCACTTCTGCATATATTTTTGCAATGCGTGGCTCATATAT
>JAYVKQ010000775.1:0-3537 GCA_043768285.1 Saprospiraceae bacterium
CATTGTGACCGCCGCCTATTATGACGGCATCGTATGTTGTTGTTTTGTTCATAATTTATTATTTATCATTCAATATTATTTGTACGGTTTTATAGCCGCCATATTTTCCACAAATAAAACATATAAGGGATGAAGTAAAAAATAAACTTCTCATCTTAATTCTACTTTGGCACTCTAAATAAAACTAAGACTTGTTTTTCATGCTTCGCAGCACGGGGCTGTTTTTGATTTTCTTTTAATTATTAAAGTGCCAAAGTGGAATTAATCAATGCGCATAATTATTTAAAATCGAAGCGCAACTTTTCAAAACTCTTAAACTTTTAGAAAATTTTTTGACAAAGCGGAAATTACTGCGAAAATTGTAGCGAAAACACAGCAATTTTGCATATGACACATAAGGAACACGGATAACACGGATTTTATTAGATTTACACAGATTTGTTGATGTCTAATTGGAAAAAAATCAGCGAAAATCAGTCTAATCAGTCAAATCTGTGGTCTATTTGTGTCATATGCGAAATTGCTGGCGAAAACAGATTTCGATTTGTAAAAAATTGAATATCAATATCTTGTAAAAAATAGAATTACCTATTATTTGTATTGACCTACTTATGACAATATCATTAGGTTAAATCTTTATCAATAACTTCAAAAAAAAATGTTGAATGTACATCATAATTGAAGGTACTGACGTTATTCAAAAAGCCATTTAAGTAGATGTAGGATAATAGTTGTACGATGTACGACTTGTAATATATTCATTATCAGTATATTATGAAAAATAAAATTGTCGATTATTTATAGCTACCTACTTATATTGAAAATAAAAACTAAAAATTTTTTCTAATTAAGTGATGATACCTAAATATACACTTTCTCGATGCTTTACAATACATTGATAATCAAATGATTGCGGCTCATATATCGTACATTAATTTATAAGATAATTAACCAACGAATTGCATAATAATGAAAAAACATTTCTTTTTGCTTTCCTTTTGCCTTGCCAGTGTCTCAATTTGGGGACAAAAAGCCAAAGCCATATCTTTCACTAATCCTTCTTTTGAAGATATTCCAAAACAAGGGCAAACGCCCTCTGGATGGCTCGATTGTAGTGGCACTTACGAAGAAACCCCGCCCGATGTGCAGCCCAATGGCGTTTTTGGTGTTGTGCAGTCACCGCACCACGGCGGTACGTTCTTAGGTTTGGTTGTTAGAGATAACAATACAGTGGAGTCCGTTGGTCAAAGATTGAAAACGCCTTTGTTGAAAAACACCACGTATGAATTTAGTGTTTGGGCTTGCCGTTCCCCATACTACAACAGCAAAAGCCGAATGACCAACAAAGATGCGAATTATAATGCGCCTGTTTTACTTGAGCTATGGGGTGCAAATGAAGATGGCAGCCTAAATCAAAAATTGGCAACATCCAATAGCATATCCCAAACGGATTGGGCGAAAATAGATTTTGAATTTATACCTACCAACGAGTATGTTTTTTTTATTGTAAAAGCCTATTATACGAAGGCTTCTACGCCTTACAACGGCAATGTTTTAGTAGATAATATTTCAGATATTTTGCCTAAAAAGCCTATAAAAGAAGCGGAAAAGCCCGTTGTTTTAGCGCAAAACAAGCCACAGCCTAATGTTCAAACGGCGCAAGCACCCCAAAAACCTCAAATAGTAGCTGTTAAAAAAGCGGGGGAAACGATACCCGCCGCAGCGATTTCTCCAACGACAATTGCCTCAATTCCTACGTCTTACAATACACCTGTTAGAACTGTAGATGCACCAGTCCAAACGCAAACAGCTTCTACAAAGCCGACTAAAACGAATTGCCCTATACCGTCTCAACTCAAAGTAACTGATATTGGTTTGACAATGGCAACCACACAATGTGCAGAAATTGAAAACGTTCAATCCTATCAGTTTGAGTTTCAACTGTCGGGTACTTTTGAATGGCAACCTTTAAGTGTCCCCAAAAATACTTTGACCTTACAAAACCTAAAACCCGCTTCCAAATATTTTATCCGCATCAAAACGGTTTGCGACAATGGTCAAACGGGCAATTATTCTGAACGAACTGAATTTTCAACGGATAAAATTTTCACTATTCCCGACTTGCTTTTTGCCAGCAATTCCGCCGTTTTGCCCAATACGGTTTTTCTAAAGTTGAATGATATTGTAAAAATCCTAAAAGCCAATCCGAGTTTAGAAATTGAAGTGGGCGGACATACCAATACCAAAACATCGGGGGATTATGCCAAAGTTTTGTCCGAGAAACGCGCTATTTCGGTCAAACAGTATTTTGTTACACAAGGCATACCGACTGAACGGATGCGTACTAAAGGCTATGGTGATACGCAGCCTATTAGTACAAATGATACTAAAAACCAGCGGGTGGAGATAAAGTTTTTTTAATTATTTTTTTATTGAAGGCAACGAAATAAGGTAGAAGTATTTACACATAATTATGCAGATAGAATACTGAGGGGTACATCCCGAAGCAATCGGGAGGGGGTAAATAAGATTCTGTACTTTTACTCATACATAATTTTCTCGCAAAATAAAATATCAAATTGAAAAACAAAAAATTATAATCAATTGACTATCAATAAAATACGGGTTATACAGCTTTGTGCTGTATAACCCGTATTATTTTTTAAAGCTACTGACTTTCCTAAAAATTAAAGTAATTCTTAGCATTATAGTAGCTAATATCCTGTACCAATTTACCCAACCATGCTATATCATTGGGCAGTTCGCCATTCTTAACATCGTCACCAAACATATTGCAGAGCAAGCGTCTGAAATACTCGTGACGTGGGAAGGAGAGGAATGACCGCGAGTCGGTGAGCATACCAATAAAACGGCTCAACATACCCATATTCGAAAGGGCGTTTATTTGCTTTGTCATACCGTCTTTTTGGTCTAAAAACCACCAGCCGCTGCCCCATTGCACTTTGCCCGCCAATGTGCCATCGTTAAAATTACCAATCATGGTAGCGAATATCTCATTATCGGCAGGGTTGAGGTTGTAGATAATGGTTTTTGTCAATTTGTTTTTATCTTCCAAATTGCCGAGATATTTGCCTAATGCTGTGGCTTGTTTAAAATCGCCAATGCTATCCCAACCCGTGTCGGGACCCAATTCAATTAACATTCTGCGATTGACACTGCGCAATGCGCCCAAGTGAAATTGCTGCGTCCAACCCAAATCGTGATACATTTCGCCGAGATACTGCAATATGGCAGATTTGTAGAGTAAAGCCTCTTTTTCTGTCAATTTTTTACCCGAAATCGCCTTTTTATATACGACATCCGCTTTGGCGTGGGTAAATTCTTCGGCATATAATTGTTCTAACCCATGGTCACACAACTGGCAACCGAGCGTCACGAAATAATCAGCCCGTTTGCGCAACCCCCTCAGTAATTCGTCAAGATTGGAGAGTTCAAAACCGACAATTGCCCCTAATTTTTGAATAAACGTAGGGAAATTCGAGTTATCAATCAATATAAATTTATCAGGTCGAAAAG
>JAYVKQ010000776.1:0-4145 GCA_043768285.1 Saprospiraceae bacterium
GAATGCGAACAGCTTCGCCGACACCGCGCGCGTGCTGAGCGCCGCACGCGTTGGCGTCGCGTTTCAACCAAGCTGTTTTGCCTTTGAAAGGTTTTGATATTAAGACCATAAATACGCCTAATGTCTCGCCACTCGTTACGTTTACAAAAATTAATAGTCTTGAAAAACTACTCTATATTGGCAGTTTAGACGGTAAATTATCCACTTTTTCTACAAATAACAAAAATTTAACGCTACAAAACACCTATAATGTATCTTCGCCGCCTGTTTCAATATTGCACCCAACTGATGCGCAAATGTTGATATTAGGCGTAGGGCAAATTCATCCGAATGAGCAACAAGAGGGTAGGGTGTTTCAAATAGATAAAGCCAATAATCAATCACTCCCGCAAGTGAATATGCTCAAACGCCCCGTTTATTTTACGTCATCAGACGAAGGCAAAACGGATATGCTGATATGCGAATATGGTTATCAAAAAGGGCAATTGTCTTATTATAAAAAAGAAAATAACCGGTGGCAAGGGCAAATTTTGTCCGATACGGCAGGCGCAACGAAGGCTTTACCTTACGATTTTAATAAAGATGGCTTAACAGATTTTGCGGTGCTGTGGGCACAAGGCGATGAGCGCGTCACGTTCTATTATGCGCAAAAAAACGGTGGGTTTCAAGCCAAACAGGTGCTGCAATTTCCACCGATATATGGGTCAAGCGATATACAATTAGTAGATTTTGATAAAAACGGGACGATGGATATGCTCTACACAAACGGCGATAATGAAGATTTTTCAGTCGTTTTGAAGCCTTATCATGGCGTAAGAGTGTTTTTAAACGATGGAAAAGACAATTTTAGGGAGGGGGTGTTCTATCCGATGCACGGTGCGTTTCAAGCCAAAGCTGCCGATTTTGATAATGATGGCGATATGGATATAGTCACCACGTCCTTTTTTCCGAGCGATAAGACGAAACCCGAAGCCCATTTTCGGTATCTCGAACAAACGCAGCCGTTTCAATTCAAAGCCTATACGTTCAAAGAGGCCACACAAGGCAAGTGGATGACGCTCGATGTCGGTGATGCTGACGGCGATGGCGATATGGATATTTTGCTGGGTTCTTTTGTTATTAGTTTGGCGGGTAATAGTAAGTCGGTGGATAAGAAGGACACGGTGCTGCCATTTTTGTTTTTAGAGAATAATATTAAAAAGAATTAGGTATTAGCATGAAACACCCCTCAGTTTAAAACAATTACATTACGTCACTACGTGACTAAGGATATTCTCGGGTTTAGAACTTGTTATAAACATTGATACCCTATCGGGTCTACGAAAAAGCACAAACCTCATGTCGCGTTAGCGATAATATGTTTATAACAAGTATCTAATCTCAAAAACTTCTTAGTCGCGTAGAGACGCGATGTAATTGTTTTAAACTGAGGGGTGTTCATGTCTCTGTTTTAGGATTTTGTAAGATTTGCACGCTTTATTCTGTAGTGTCGAATGAATTCGACACCTGCGCCATGTGTCGAATGAATTCGACACCCGTGCCATGTGTCGAATAAATTTCGACACCCGTGCCATGTGTCGAATGAATTCGACACTACAGAAAAACTACACAAACCGCACCTTATCCGCCGTAATTTCCCCCACATTTTTACACCCTGCCAAGCTCATAGTCAATTCAAAATCGGCTTGCAAATGGCGAATAACTTCATACACGCCTTGCTGCCCACCCAACGCCAAACCATAGATATAAGGTCGCCCCAAACCCACGGCATTCGCACCCAATGCTAAGGCTTTAAACACATCTGCCCCCCCTCTGATGCCACTATCCAAGATGATAGGCACTTGCTTATTAACCGCTTTGACGACATCGGGCAAGGCTTCAATTGCCCCAATCGAGCCATCTATCTGCCTGCCACCGTGATTGGAAACGACTATGCCATTCATGCCATAATCCACCGCTTTACGTGCATCATCTGCACTCAATATGCCCTTCAATAAAATAGGTAATTTGGTATGTTGGCGTAGGAAAGCGAGGTCGTCCCAAGTCAATTCTGAATTGGTATAAATTTTTGTAAATAGCTTGACCGCGCCCATGGGTTTGCCAGAACGGAGTTTCGTAAAAAAGTTACCCCCCTCCCGATTGCCTCGGGATGTTCCATAAGTATTTGGGAAGTTTTTTACGGCAGTAATCAAGTTTTTTATAGTAGAAAACGAGATAGCGGGTTTAAAATCATCTGCCCCTTTGGGTTGTTTGAGTTCCTCGTCAAGTAGTTTTAGGAAAACGGGGTCGGAGGTATATTGCGCAATGCCTTTTCCTTGCAAAAAGGGTAGGAAAGCAATATCCAAATCGTGGGTACGCCAACCGAGCATTGTTGTATCTAAAGTCAAAACTATCCCCTTGCAGCCACATTTTTCAGCCCGTTGTACCAAACTGGCAACCAAATCCCTTGATTTTGACCAATATAATTGAAAAAAACGCGGGCTATCGCCCATCACCGCCGCGCACGCTTCCATAGGCACAGAGGCTTGATTGGAATATACCATCGGGATACCCGTTTCAGCCGCCGCTTTTGCCGTACAAATATCGGCTTCGGGGTGTACCATTTCGGCAACGCCAATCGGACACAACCAAAACGGCGAAGGCATTTTGACACCCAAAACGTCCACACTCGTATCCCGATTATGGACATTGTTGAGCATATTGGGGATAATGCGGTAGCGGTCAAAGCCAATGCGGTTGTTTGCCATAGATTGTTGTTGCCCCGCACCATAGACGATATAGGATGCTGCGTCTTTATCCATTTTGGCAATGGCTTGTTGTTCCAATTGCGCCCAATTGGGCGAAATCAAAGGCTTTTTTCCCGTAAAACCTTTAAGATATATAAGGCGTTGCCAATCGAGGGCTTTGAATAAGGACATTTGTTGGTAGTTTATTTTAAAGGATATTTGTCATTTTTAGAGAACGTGCAACGGAACGCTGTTCCGTTATGTGTGATATTGCCCAACGGAACAGCGTTCCGTTGCACGTCCTCCAAAAATAGCAAAGACTAAAATATTTGCTCTTTGCAAACATACGAAAAAAAGTAGTTCATAGCACCCCCTCAGTATTTTGCTCAAAAAGTATGGTAAAATAAATCAAAACGTATCCATCAAGTTTATTGGAGATGTAAATAATTAGTTGAAGAGCGAAGCGAAAGTATCTAAATGACTTTTAAATGACTATTTGTCATAGAAAATATTCATAATCAAGTCATGCAGAGTTTGGTGGCGCGAAACGCACTCATTGAAAGCAAGACATCGGGGGTATCAAATCCATATACTTTCGCTTTGCTCAGTGTGACAAACAAGTTTAATAGTTAGAATTGCTGAAAATCTATTGACAATACAAGCGATTTTACTTATATTTGCTCATCAATGAAAATAACATAACCAATCATTTACACAACTTATACCCTGCATTAAACATATCTACGCCACGCTTAACCTTTTAAGTAATAAATTTTAATCTATCTAAAATGTACGAATATTAAATTATGCGTACTATTTTTGCTCTTATAACTGCGTTAACTCCATAAGTAAGAATAATAATGAACACATTAAACATATTAGAACAAAGGATACAAAAGGTATGAATTTTCAATTTTTTGTTTTCAACGGCTTTTTGTGTTTAAAATGTAATTTACTAATCGAATTGTATCACAGGTGCTTTAAAACCATAACTTTTACAGGCAGCCGATTAACAGAACTTATAATGTATGAAATATTATTAGGCTTTATAACAGCCTTTGTGTCAAGCTATTTTCTCATTCCGCCTGTCATATTTGTGGCGCAGGAAAAAGGACTTTGTGACGAGCCTGGCGAGCGGCGTTCACACACAGTAAGCACCCCTTCGCTGGGCGGCATTGCTATTTTTATTGGGACACTATTCTCGGTCATTCTCTGGATGCCTTTCACTGTGTTTAAGGAATTACAATATACCTTATGCGCTTTTATCATTATATTCCTAATTGGTGTAAAAGATGATATTTTGCCTATGTCGCCCTACAAAAAACTGTTGGGGCAGATGATGGCTGCTGGTATTGTGGTCTTCAAATCAGGTGTGCAAATCACGAGTTTATATGGCTTTTTGGGTATTGAAGCGATACC
>JAYVKQ010000777.1:0-3645 GCA_043768285.1 Saprospiraceae bacterium
TACAATGCTTCTCGACAAAGGTTTAGTAAACTGAAAATTATTTTTTTTTCAAAAAAAATAATTTTCAGTTTACTAAACCTACGCACGAAACGTTTTTATACTATTGACCAAATTCCTTTGAACACTAATGATTCACTTTTCTAAACTTCAAAACTTGTTTCTTCCCTCCAATCGAAATTTCCATAAAATAAATACCTTGCTGCAAGTCCGAAATAGACATAAAATACTGAGGGGTCTGCACTTCAACAGTCTTTAGCATTTGACCTAAAACATTCACAACACGCACTGTCATTTTTGAAAAATCTGTAGGCGCGTTTTTAATATCAATGGTTATATAATCCGCACTTGGGTTCGGATATAGTTGCACAATATATTCATTATCAATATTTTGCACGGGTGTAGTACCATCAATATTATACGTCATTTGATAGGCAGCAATACCACCACGATAGTTGCCTACGAGCATATCTAATTTGGTGTCGCCATTTGTCGCTACAAAGTTGGATATAGCAAGAGTGGAGCGACTACCCTCTCTAATTTTACCATAATCGGCATCTACCAAGCGGAAAGTACCACTTAGATTGTTGTCAATATTATCATACACTTGAATTTTGCCGTTTTCAGTACCCAGAAAAAGAAGGTATTTGCCTTTGAAATCCACGAAAACAGGAGCTGTAAACCCTGTTGCAAAACCTAAATCACGCACATCTACTTTGCCCAAAAAAGTATTGGTAGGCGTGGTGCTAAAAGCTGCTTGCGTCTTCGTGCCTATGTTCTGAAAATACCGCAAATTGCCGTTGCGCGAGCCATTCACGATGTCCAAAAGTCCATCACGATTGAGGTCAATCAATTGCGGTTTGCACGATGAGCCGAGTTGCAGCCCCTTCCAATTCACTTGCAACGCGCCCATACTGAGGGGTTGGTTTGCCCCGCCTCTGTTTTCAACAAATATCAAACTGCCCGAATCTTCACCTACTAATAAATCCAAATCGCCATCGCCATCAATATCACCAAATGCGGGTGAAAAACCGATAACATCAATACTCGTTAAAACCTTGAAATTCAACCAGTTATCATCAATTAACTTATACTGAGGGGTCGCTGCTGTGCCAATGTTTCTGTATAGAAACAATCGACTTTCACGCTCATTATTGGGTTTAAAATAAGAATAATTACCAATCACAACATCCAATAAACCATCAGCATCAAAGTCAATGAAAGCGGGATTTGCACCCGCCCCAAAGTCAAGCATATCGCTGACAAGGTAGTTTTTTTGCTGCAACTGAAAGGCTGGCACTTGCGCCGTTCCAATATTTTTATAATACCATACAACATCATAATTTTCAATAAAATTGGTGGAGCTGGGCGATATTAAGACATCACGTTTGCCGTCATTATCCACGTCTATTAAATATGCCGAAGGGAAAACGGGCAGGTTTACCGCATCCGTATTTTTAGGAAAAGAATTGTCTTGCGCGCTCATCCAAGCCTGTTGCACTGTGCCTCCGTTGGTCAATTCTGATAGATTTTCAAACGATACGCTGCCAATTAATAAGTCTTTATCACCGTCATTATCCCTATCAAAAGTCGTCAAACTTGCACCTGGGTGACGAGCGACTACTGATATATCGTTGTTGCCACGCAAACCTGTTGCGCAATCCGTTTGCGTACCCAATTTCACAGAGGGTTGAAACCCATTGTCTAAAAAATGCCCCCAACAATTGTCCGCTATCTCAAAAATCAAGCTATCGCGCCCAAAATTGCGCTCTTTTGATAGGTTTTTATACAAATATACCTTGCCGCCGCCTACTTCAAAAGCGAGTATATCGAGGTCGCCATCGCCGTCAATATCATCAATAGCGGGTATATCCACGCTATTGACGTAGAGATTCGTACGTGTTCCGTTTGATAGCGGATAGGACAGCACATTGCCATTGCTCGCAAAATTCATGCGGTCAAAAGCAATTTGCCCATTCTGAATTTTGCCTTTAAAAATGCGGATACCTGAGACTGCACCATCGTTATAGGTGAAAATATCAGCTATACCATCGCCGTTAAAATCGCGTAATAATGCCCAATCGTTTAGCTCTGGAAATGTGTTCAAATACTGAGGGGTATAGACAAGACCCGAATTATCGCGCAAAAAAGCCAAGCGCACATTGCCAATACGGTCAAAAGCGAATATATCCGATTTGCCATCGTTGTTAAAATCAACGGGGCTGAATTGCGGGTCGTTCAAACCACCCGCTAACGGCATTTTCAATTGGCTATTGGTGCCTTGAAATGGTATATCGTGGCGTTTGAGGGTTTGGGTACGGGCTATATATGGGGCTATATAAAGACCTATTAAAATGAGATAGTACGATGTGCGTTTTGACATGATAGGCAGTGTATGATTGAAAATAGAGAAAATACAAAGGTAATTTTTTTCAAAAAGAAATGCAAAGACAAAAAATACTGAGGGGGGTATCCATTTTCACATGGATACCCCCCTCAGTATTTTTATCAAAGTTTAGTATATTACAACGCCAATATCTCCGCCATCCGCATCAAATCACGATTGATTTTTTTCTCTTTCGTAATAGCATCTTCAAAAGTCGTGAAAGATATTTGATTGTTCAACATACCTACCATTACGCCGCTTGTGCCTTTTATTAGGGCTTCAACGGCTTCATATCCTAAGCGGCTTGCCAATACGCGGTCAATACACGTAGGTGAACCGCCGCGTTGTAAGTGACCAATTACAGCAATTTTTGTATCGTATCCAGATACTTGTTCTTTAACAATTTGAGCAACAGCTGCTGCGCCACCATACTTATTACCTTCTGCAACCACTATCAAACCAAACTTCTTACCTCTTTTTTCCGATTTTTTTAAACGTAAAATCAAATCATCAAGGTTTTGGTTGTTCTCGGGAATAAGTACCCCTCCAGCCCCACTGCCAATTGCTGAATGAAGGGCTATAAACCCTGCATGGCGACCCATTACTTCTATGAAAAACAAACGATCATGCGAGTCGGCAGTATCACGGATTTTATCAGCCGCTTCCATCGCTGTATTGATAGCCGTATCGAAACCAATAGTCAAATCAGTGCCATATAGGTCATTATCTATTGTGCCAGGCAAGCCAATAAACGGTATATCGTACTCTTGTTGAAAAATACTGGCACCTGTAAAAGTACCATTGCCACCAATAGCGACACAAGCGTCTATATCATTTGCCAGCAACGTTTCGTAGGCTTTTTTACGCCCTTCAGGGGTCATAAACTCTTTTGACCGTGCTGTACGTAAGATAGTACCACCGCGTTGAATGATATTGCCGACATCAGAGGTTTCTAAACGGCGAATTTTGCCATCAATCATCCCTTGATACCCGCGTTCAACGCCAAATACATGTAAATCGTGATAGGTTGCTGTTCTCACTACTGCACGGATAGCAGCGTTCATACCCGGTGCATCCCCACCCGATGTAAAAACAGCAATACGTTTTATATTTTCTAAACTTTTGATATTTTTTTCCTTAGCCATCGTCGTTTTTTCGTTAAAAATATTCATAACTCATCATTCATAACCATTAGTGTTCAAAGGATTTTGGTAAATTGACTAAAAATGTTTCGTGCGTAGGTTTAGTAAACGGAAAATTAT
>JAYVKQ010000778.1:0-3960 GCA_043768285.1 Saprospiraceae bacterium
TAGCCACTGATTACACTGAAATTGACTGATTTTACACTGATTTATACGTAATTTTTTAAAAAAATCAGTGTAAAATCAGTCAATTTCAGTGTAATCAGTGGCTAAACGGAGCATAAGCGACTATCTGGCTAAGTAGTTATTTAATTTCAACAATATATTTCACGGTGCATTGTGCTTCGTTGTACACGATAAATTCATTATTGATAAGGTCGGCACCACCTTCGGCTAAAACGGAGTCATAGTGTTTGCCTTTGTCTTTGAGGCGTTCTTCGGTGAGTTGACCGCACCAAGGCTCATGTTTTTTGATGCGCAGTTGATTGCCCGTATGGACTTCATAAAGTGCTAAATAAGCCTTATTGGAACGACCACCTGACCAAAACGATCCATTGAGTGAGGAGTAATTGAGAGATTTTTGAAATTTATCCGCGAAGTATAAGCCGTAACCGAACATTTTACCTGTTATCACGGCATTGGCAGGTCTTAATACCAAGCCCGTTTTTAGGATGGATAACCAATTTTCGTTGCGGCTGCCGTGCCAGAAGAGCGTCGTTTGAGGCACTTTTGTCTTTGAAATAAATTGAGTGAGTTGCTTTTCGGTGCGTAAATTGCTGATTTTGAATGCTTTATGAAACTTGCCACTGTTGTCACCCATCATTTCTTTAATCAATTTGATGGTTTGGGCATCCGTGACTGAATCAACGGCTAAACCCATATTGGCGAGTACGTCCACGGGTTTGAGTGGTTCGTTGGTGGCGTTTTCTTTTTGTTGTTCATTCATTTCTA
Source organism: Saprospiraceae bacterium (assembly GCA_043768285.1). Taxonomy (GTDB): domain Bacteria; phylum Bacteroidota; class Bacteroidia; order Chitinophagales; family Saprospiraceae; genus JAAFJT01. The sequence goes on from JAYVKQ010000778.1 coordinate 784, forward strand.
CTTGTCCGCGCATGACATCGAGGGTAGCTTGTTCCTCGGCAAGTTGTTTTTCGATGGTGTTTATTTCAATAATTCCTTGAATTAAATGGTCTCTTACATTCGACATTCGGCGCGGAATAATTGTGAAAAGCTCAATGATTTCTTTATTAAAATCATCTTTATTCATGCCTTTTTTTACCATATTGACCAATTTATCCAATAAAATTTGGGCTTCGGCAACTTGTTGGCGCGTTACTTTATCCGCTGTAACCACGTAGTTGTGGCTGATACTTTGTTGCGCATATTGCATCAAATCATGCATCAATTGGCGCACCACTTCGCAAGAGATACTATCCAATTGGGTCTCCTTTTGAGTACTTTCGATGGCGAATAGATGCGTTTGGTCTTTGTAACCTTTGCGGGCTTTTTCCCGAATTTTAGCCTCCCATTCAGTCATGGGGTAGCTGACTGCGGCACCTTTCGTACCCACTCGTCCGTATACAACATTGAAAGTACCATCGCTATTTTCACTCATATCATAAAACTTATTATTATTATTATCTGGCGATACCATAATGAGTTTTGCGGAGCGCAAAGGCACTTGTTGTTGGGTTGCGGAGTCGTTGATTGTGCCATCTACTGAGGGGGTGCTGATAGACGAAGTAGTTGTGTTATTGGGTTGTGTTATAGCTTGAAGGTTAGACGCTGCTTGTGCAATAGCAGAAGATGATTTTGGGGCGATGAGGTTTTGAATCCAGTTGAGCATGACAAATTGTTTTAATTAAATATCACTAATTTGATTTTTATGAAACAAAGTTATGGATATGATTACATAATTGCAAATAGTTTTGTCAAATATTTGATTATTTTTTTCAATTATTTTAATAATATAATTAATTTGATTACAAAATGGCCTATTTTATGGTATTTTTTGTTTTAATTAAAAAAAACTATAATGGAAGATTGAAACGCAAATAGGGAGGAATAAAAGGTCTACTAAAACGTATATATTTATAGTTAATATTCAAGGATTACACAACGTTTACTTGTTCTTATCCGTTTGAAATACGAAACCTAATTTTTTAACGAACCTTTTCAAGACGAAATCTATGTATTACAGAATTACTCATTTTAGTAGTAGGCTTTTCATCCTATTCCTATTATTCTCAGCTTTGGGGCTTACAGCTCAAAATTCTTTTACCCTTAACGGTTACGTTGAAGATGCCGTTTCAAAAGAAAAACTCATTTCAGCTATTATTTATGACATGGGTTCAAAACAGGGTGTTGTTACCAATAATTATGGCTTTTTCAGTTTGACTTTGCCACGTGGTGAAAAAACTTTGACAGTCAGTTTTGTGGGGTACGAAACCCAAGAGTTGAAGCTGGATATGAAGCGGGATACTGTACTTAATTTTCAACTTAAAACCATTGCCGAATTAGAAACTGTCGAAATTAGTGCTAAACGACAAGACCGCATTGAGGAGCAGGTACAGATGTCGAAAATCACTGTTCCCATTGCTCAAATTAAGAAAATCCCGATGCTTTTGGGTGAAGTGGACGTTTTGAAGGCTTTACAATTTCTCCCGGGCGTGCAGTCGGGTGGGGAAGGGCAGAATGCGCTCATCGTGCGCGGTGGCAGTCCCGACCAAAACCTGATTATCCTCGATGGCGTGCCTGTATATAATGTGTCGCACATTGGCGGCTTGTTTTCCGTTTTTAATGGTGATGCTATTAAAAACGTGACGCTCACTAAAGGTGGATTCCCCGCGCGCTTTGGTGGACGCCTTTCATCGGTTTTAGAAATTGATATGAAAGATGGTAATATGCAGGAGTATCATGGCGAGGGGGGCATTGGTATTTTGACTTCTCGTTTGATGCTCGAAGGACCCATTGCTAAAAATAAAGCCTCATTTATGGTAGCGGCGAGGCGTACTTATTACGATATCTTGGCAAAACCACTCGTGAAAAGTGCGCTGAGAAAAGAAGACCCCGATGGTGATTATGGTTTTAACCTTTATTTCTATGACCTCAATGCAAAGGTCAATTGGAAAATTAACGAAAATCATCGCCTCTTTTTGAGTGCTTTTAATAATGCGGATATTTTTAATGTGGATTACAAACTCACCAGCCAGCGCAAAGCGGGCGATTATGAACGCACCAAAGGCGGTATTGATTTTGGCAATACAACGGGCGCATTGCGCTGGAATTGGTTGGTCAATAAAAAACTATTTGCCAATACTACTGTGGCTTACACCCGCTACAAGTTTAATACCGTAGCAGGGTATGAAATTAAACAAGACACGACCATTGAAAATGCTAATGGTAAATATTTTTCGGGTATCAAGGATTGGTCAACCCGGATGGATTTTGATTATTTGCCCAATCCGACGCACCGTATTAGATTCGGTGTTAGTAATACTTACCATACGTATTCCCCAGGGGCGTTTAGTGTGAATGCTAAAATTGACAATTTTAAAACGGATACCACATTGGGTTCAAGTAATACATTTGCGCATGAGCCTTACGTGTACGTGGAAGATGAAATTAACTTGGGTAAACTCAAAGCGAATGTCGGATTGCATTATGGGGGCATTTATACTGAGGGGTCTTGGTTTGGTTCGTTACAGCCGCGCGTGGGCGTGAGTTATCGCTTGCCTTTAAATATAGCCTTAAAAGCGTCGTTTGCTTCGATGCAACAAAATGTCAACTTACTTACCAATGAAGGAGTGGGTTTGCCAACCGATTTGTGGACGCCCTCAACTAAGCGGATTACACCTCAGAAATCGTGGCAAGTAGCAGCCGGAGTGGCAAAAACTTGGCGGGATGATTATGAGGTCAGCCTTGAAGGGTATTATAAAGATATGACGGATGTGTTATCGCTCAAAGAAGGTGCCTCTTTCTTTGGTACTCAAAATAATTGGCAGGATAAAGTGACGCAGGGCGATGGTCGAGCTTATGGCGTAGAATTTTTCGTTCAAAAAAAAGAGGGAAATACCACGGGGTGGATTAGCTACACGTGGTCTAAAAACTTGCGCCAATTTGATGACCTCAATGGGGGCTTAGAATTTCCATTTAAATATGACCGTCGGCATGATTTTAAAATTATTGTGTCGCACAAATTCACCAACAGATTCAGCGCCAATGCCGCTTGGCAGTACGGAACGGGGAATGCACTGACGCTCTATACTAATCAATTTC
>JAYVKQ010000779.1:0-4472 GCA_043768285.1 Saprospiraceae bacterium
GGCGGCTGTCAATTCGGGGTCATTTTCAAAATAATAAAAATCGCCATCCCGCAATCTCTCCAACTGCGCTCTGAGAATAGCATCAACGGTTTTGCCCACTGACTTTCCCGACATACGCGGTTCTGCGTACAGCCCTACCCACAAATCTACCTTATTCACGTCTCCATAGAGGGATTGCATCAATGGCGCAATCAACTCTCCTGAACCGGGGCTGCTTGAACTCACGCTCGTTCTACTATTACCCGCTATATCTGTAAAAGTAGAAGCTGCCGAACCTGTGTAAAAATTTCTTATGGTGTTGTAATTCGGCAAACCGTGGTCTCTACCACGTTGAATATTGATGCTCACCAAATCCAAATTCATACCCGGACCCAAAAGGTTATTTCTTAAACCACTATTCACGCGCAAATCCGTTTCGTAAGAACGATGAACAGAGATACCTTTCAAAAGTACATCAATACCGTTTTTTCTGACAATACTTTGATTGAAAAACACATCTTTCAAGGGCAACTCAACGGGACCCACGCCATGGCAAGAGTTGTTTCTGAAAATAATATCATTTTCAACCATAGTATGCCAACGATAAGCGGCTGTTGAAAAAGTATTCATAATATCAGGTCTCGCAGCCGATTTGTAACCACCATAAGACTGCAAATTAACGCCCAGTGAAGAAATCCATTGACCAAAAGTGACTACTTGCATCAACGCACCAACTTCTTTGCGGGCTTTTTGATAGGTCACTTCATCTGAATAACCTGAATATTTCAAACTCTCACAAATCCGATTGTGTTCGCGCACTAATAAAGTATGTAAAGACGTTAAAACAGGGTGTTCACTCGCACGAGGGTCTCCTGCCACAAATACTTTTTGAAGCTGACCTGTTGCCCTATTTCGAGTATCATCCATAGTGGGTGCGTTAGGGTCAATTGGGCTATCATATTCTCCGCTTAAAGTATTGAAAGGCAATAGATTACCCGCCGATACTTTCAACTTACCACCACTGAAAGTACGCAGCCAATTGGCATCTTTCAGATTGTCGCTATATACTTGCGAAGCATCCACCCACGCCGTTGTCGTATTTGATTGGTCACGCGCAGTTGCACTCCCTGACCCTGGATGAATAGCAGACCGTGTAAATGCAATAGGATTTGAAAATTTACTTTCACCAGATGGTAAAGGTATCGGCATGGATTCTGTACCACCTTTCCCACGCGTAATATCGTGGTCTAAAAACTGCCCCCAACTATAAAACATACCCGCCATCATACGGTCATTGTGGTCATCTTCTGGCTCATCCGATAATTTGTTCGATAAAAGCCTCGGGTTTGGGCGATTTGTGACTATCGTATTCTTGCCATCTGCATACTCAGCAGGTAACTCTCTATAAAAGGGAATACCCGCTTTACCAAAATCTGGGTAGCTCAAATTGTTGAGCGTACCATCTAAGGTTCTGTACGTGGGGGGCGGTTTAGCTCTCATATCATGCCCTAAAAAGACCATGAGCATAGAGGCAAGGCATACTTGCTTCCATTTCGAGTATAAGTCTGTTGTCATATGTAAAGTTTTTTGTTAAAAAATTATAAAACTTGATTAAAGAAAATACGAAGCCCCCTCACATTCTACACGTATGTAAAATGCAAAACATATATATCCATTTGAAAAATAGCCACTTGGGAAGCTACTAATTCAAATTTTAGAAACTGTTTGAGTAAATGAAAACCATTAATAATGTCCAACCTTAATGGCAAGATTGAGTGGTTCTGAAAGCCTTATGTAGTGTCGAATTTATTCGACACATGCCGAACGGTGTCGAATAAATTCGACACTACATAAGAGAACCAATCAACCCTGCCTCGTTGGGTTAGATAAATGGGGGGAAACACACTAAAAATTAAATGAGTTTAGAAAGGAGAGCAGAAAAACATAAAGCAATGGGAGGTGACTATTTGATTTTTCGATTTTTGCTCGATGCTGCAAATATATTAGCTTAAAAACCATGAAAAGTGGATAAATTGCCTAAGCACTTACTTTTTGTATCTCAATGCTATTGTTTTTGTTAATAAATAAAGAAACCACGCCGCAGCAACAACATTGCGTTATTTATGCGTAAAAATGTATAGTAATCTTTGATTTGGATACAAAAAGCCTATGTTATGGCGGGTAAAAACAGTCTATTCAGCCTTTTTCATTTTTTCAAAAAAAGAATTAGGCTAATTTTGGTATGTTTTTATAGAATAAAGTCTATCATCAAAAAAACTTGTAATGAATAACATTAAAATACTAATAGTCGAAGACCAAAAAATAATAGCGCGCGATTTAGTGAATCTTTTGGTTGAATGGGGTTATGTAACTACGGGTTGTGCGGCAACGTGTGAGGAAGCAATCGCCTTATTCAACAGCGAACAGCCTGATATTGCCTTAGTAGATATTCAGCTCAAAGGAGAAATAGATGGTATCGAAACAGTCAAAAAAATGAATGAACTCCGCCCTATTCCCATCGTTTATTTAACAGCACAAGCGGATACTGTAACTTATGAACGCGCAAAATCGAGTAACCCTGCCGCCTATTTACTCAAACCTTTCGATGAACGCAGTTTGCAATTAAGTTTAGACTTGGCTTTCGATATATTTGAAAAACAATATCAAAGTACCCAACCCCATCCAAAAGAAGACAATCTATCAGCCGATAAAGTGAAACTCAGTGCTGATATTATTTTACAGTTCAACGATGCTATTTTTATCAAACAGAACTATCGTTTTGTGAAACTCATCAAAGAAGAGCTAATTTTATTAGAAGCTGACCGCAATTATTCTTATATCCATACAAAACAACAACGCCATATTATCAGAATGCCCTTAAATATGGCTTTAGAAAAACTACAATTTAGTACCTTAGTGCGGGTGCATCGGTCTTTTGCCGTCAATATTCTAAACGTTAAAGAGTTTAATGATACCGAAATAGTTATGAATAATAATAAACTTGTCCCCTTTTCTTCCGCTTATCGAGATGATTTTTTGAAAAATTTTGATGTGATTTAATGCTTGTATTGTTAAATAGACTTGTACAAAAATAATATTTCGCCATATGAAAAACCTTTGTAGCGTCGAATTTATTCGATGCCGCCGCGTTCGTCGAATGAATTCGGCGCTACATTTACCTTTTTGAATAACGAAAATTAATATTTGAACAAGCCTATTATTTGTCGAAATACTGAGGGGGTCATATGCAACTGATGTCCTATACTTTTTTGAGTATGTTCTCTATTATCCATTAATTTGAAGCCATAATCTACGCAGAATGGGTATTTTTGACTTGAATAAAAGACCTAATTTTGTGTTTTCTAAAAACACATCTATTTAATTTAAACAACGACTATGGCGAGACTTTGGCTACTTCTATTTATCTCTTTTGCTTCATTAACACTCAACGGGCAAGCTGATGATATGCACAATCAAGAGACCTATCAAAAAAACATGACAGAAGCCGAATTGAAGTATAATACACAAAAAAAAGATATTGAAATAGATCATCAAAAACGAGCTATTGCACGCGCCAAATGGGTTCGTTCCATTTTCGGCATATTGATTTTGGCACTCGTGATTCTACTTTATCTGTTGTGGGAGCAAGTAAAAGCGAAGCAATTGGCAGTTAAAAATAGCCAAATCCTGTTGAAAGAATTACACCACCGCGTCAAAAATAATATGCAGACTATTGCCAGTATGATGCGCATCCAAGCCCGACAAGCCGACCCCTCAGTATCGGCGGTACTTTTAGAAAACAAATCACGTTTGGAAGTTTTTTCATTACTGCACCAAGATTTATATCTCAACGAAGATGTAGATAAACTCAATTTGCAACCTTTTATCGTCAATTTGATTGAAAAATTTAAGTTTTTATATCACATTAACGATGAAAAATTGAATACGCATGTAGCCGTTATTGATACAGGTTTAGATGTAGAGACCGCCCTATCTATTGGTTTAATAATTAATGAATTGGTGACAAATTCGTTTAAATATGCCAAGCCTACGGAATACCCCCTCAGTATTTCCATCAATATTTGCAAAAACCATTGCCATTATTCCGACAACGGGCAGTCTATCCCAACTGATTTTGACTTTGAAAAAAATGAAGGCTTTGGCTTACAACTCATCTCCTACTTTGCCCAACAAATCCACGCAAAACATCGGTTTTATGTGGATAATGGCTTCCATTTTCATCTGACTTTTTCGTAAATACTGAGGGGGTACACACCAGTACCTTATATTAAACTAAGGTAAAATCAAAGTTAAGTTATTGTATTCAAAACGCTAAGTATCGCAATCAAAATTAACATTGGTTTTATCTAATTATTTTTCACCTAAATTCTGTAACACCTCCTATTTTTTACAGAAAACCTTGAAGGCGTACCCGTACATCTTAATGCCTTTACATTCTCACCCAAGTGCTTATACCTTTGCATTATCGTTAT
>JAYVKQ010000780.1:0-2261 GCA_043768285.1 Saprospiraceae bacterium
ATAATTAGTGAAAATTAGTGTAATTAGTGGCAGCCCTAAGTAGTTACTATATTTTAAAATCAAAATACTGAGGGGGTGCCTAAATTATCTCCCCTATTTTATTTGTTAAAGTTACAAATTCCGCAACCCCCAATGTCTCAGGTCGTTTTGTAAAAAAAACATCATTCAATAGAGAGGAGTCATTTAGAAAAAAAGGTTTCAACGTATTTCTAAGCATTTTTCTTCTCTGCGAAAACGCTTGTTTGACTACTTTTTTAAATAAAACAGCATCACACCCCAAGTCCATATTGTCTTTTCTTTCTAAACGAATGACGGCAGATTGCACTTTTGGGGGGGGCGAAAAACTAAGCCTATCCACATTCAATACTTTTTTACCTTCATAAAACGCTTGTGCTAAAACACTGATGATACCATATTCTTTACCACCCGGTTTAGATATAATTCTTTCAGCGACTTCCAATTGAAACATCCCCACCATTTCGGGTATCAATTCTTTATTCTCCAACATTTTAAATACTATCTGTGAAGATATATTGTATGGAAAATTACCAATCAAGCTAAACTGTTGATTATCAAATACTTCTGAAAGATTGACCTTCAAAAAATCCTCGGATATAATGCGCATACTGAGGGGTACAAATTTTTTTTCTAAATGGCTAACCATGTCTCTATCTGCCTCAACAACGACCAAATCGCAACCTTTTTCCCGCAAAAACTGAGTAAGCATACCATGCCCAGGTCCGATTTCGAGTATGCGGTGTGTCGTATCCAAGCATAGTAAACCCTCTGCAATTTGCTGCGCTATTTCGGGACGATTTAGAAAATGCTGACCATATGATTTTTTTGCAAACATATCGTGTTATTAATGATGAGTGTTGAATGATAAATGATGAATTGTTGTTATATTTGTGACTTGTGTTAGGAACGCAGATGACACCGATTTATTAGATTTACACGGATTTTTTCCAATTAGACATCATTTGTGTTCAAAGGATTTTGACAAATTTCATGAAAATGTTTTGTGCGTAGGTTTAGTAAACGGAAAATTATTTTTTTTTGAAAAAAAAATAATTTTCCGTTTACTAAACCTTTGTCGAAAGTCATTGTAAATAATTGAAAATCAATACATTAATTTTAAAACAAAATCTTTTTAACATCAATGATTAGATATAAAAAAATCCGTGTAAATCTAATAAATCCGTGTCATCCGTGTTCCTAATATGTCCTTTTTCATTTTAATAAAAAACACAAAAAAAGTCCATGCAAGCACATACAAAAACGATTATTCTATGCCTTTTCCCTTTTATTTTAAAAGCTCAAATAAGCCAATCGCTCGTTTTAGGTGGTCAAATATCCGCTATAGGTCGTGCCAGTGTTGCCGTGCAAGGCAGTCCAGAAGCCCTTTGGCATAATCCCGCAAATGTACGCGGAATAAAAGGAATGACGGCAATTTTATCCTCCGAATGGCGATATGGCGCAAAAGATTTTAGACCCATCGCCGTTGGTTATATTCTGCCAACAGCATCGAGTGTGATGGGTTTTCAAGCACAATACTTTGGTTTTTCGGGCGTGTATGATAGCCGTATTAGTGTGACCTATGCCCGCCCTTTTTCTGAAAAAATAGATGTGGGGGTGCATTTAAAATATCAATATTTACGACTACGCGATATAGGTGGACAAAGTAATATTGGTTTTGATATAGGGTTTAACATGCTGATTATCAACAATTTGCGCATGGGATTTTATGCAGAAAACCCTATACCCTTTCGGCGCAATCCTCACGATATACCCCCCTCCCTATTCCACCTCGGATTTAGTTATATAGTCAATCAAAATGTATTGATTAGTTCTGAAATTGTGAAAGATATAGCCTATCCAACCGCATTGCGTTTTGGTATGGAATATAAGCCCAGCCCTACCCTATACCTCCGTTGTGGCTTTGAAACGCTGCCCACGACTTTTGCCTTCGGCTTGGGTTATGCTTTTTCTGAAAAAATAAAAATGGATATGTCGCTTTCGCATCATGCCGTTTTGGGTGCGACCCCAGCGTTGAGTTTAATATTTAAGTAACGCATAAATAATAAGTTGGTCAAAATGTACCGTCGAATTTATGTCGTGCGCAATAGAGTTTGATAACAAAGACGCGCATTAATGTTTGCGAAAAACCCGAAGGGTTTGAACATGAATAACCCCCGATGCAATCGGGGGCAGTGTGCAGGAACACTTGCTACAAACCCGAAGGGTTTGAATGGGATAATAAC
>JAYVKQ010000781.1:0-2683 GCA_043768285.1 Saprospiraceae bacterium
GTCTTCACGAGAAGTCAAGGCAAATACATCAAGGGCAGCGAAAAATGGATCAGGATGTAGGGTTTTAGGAAACAAATATATCGTTTCTTCTAAACCCAATTTACGTATATCCTCTTCCACTAATTTGGCGCAATCGCCTTCAAAGCCCAACCAAACGAGCTTGATATTGGGTATTTTGTAGCGATTTTTTACTATTTCGCCCAATTTTACAAATATATCTACGCCTTTACGATAGTCGGCTACGCCGCACATTCCGACCCAAAATTCATCCGCTTTTTTCTCTCTGTGCAAAGGATATTGAGTATCTAATATGCCCAATACTTTTGAATTAATGACGGAAATATGCTCATTTGCTACATTCAATTTCAGCGCAACGCGGTCTTTTATATACTGCGCTGGCACGATAAAATGCGCCGTAGCGGATACCAAATTTTGTTTAGACTGAGGGGTAGGCAAATGGGTATCAATCACAGCGTCCAACTCATGTAAGTATGTAATCGTTTTCCCTTGCGCATATTCTCGGTAATACGGTATCAAATCGCAATTGTCAATCGTATTATTGATGACTATATCGCTACTTTTCAAGAGGTTTTTAAACTGTTGAAAAGAATATTGGTGCCACAGAAGGTTTTTAATCTTCCCAAGGATATTTCCACTATACCGCCGTAATTCAAAAACGTCAAACGCATTTTTGCGCAACTGCAATAAGCCATGACCCGACACATTTTTAACAACAAAATCAATATGATACCCTTTTTCAAACAGCAAATCTGCCATATCCATCAACAATCGGGGCGCACCCGTGAGGGTGTCGGTATGGCTGACAAGAGTGATTTTTTGCATCGTTAAAGATTAAGATACGTGGGTAGCTGGCTGACTATTTGCGTTATTGGTATCATAGTAATTTTCGATAATTGAAATCACTTTTGAGGGTGCTTGGGTTTCAATCAAGGCATTCCGTTGTGCCACACCTAAAGCTTCAGCTTCATCAAGATTGTAGAGTAGATGTTGCGCATAGACGACAAATTTTTCAATATCCCAAAACATCGGATAAGGGTCTGCGCCTTGTGGCTTGCTAAAATCACGCGGATTAAAATCCCAAAACATATTCGGAACTGCCCTGCCCATAACTTCATATGCTGCATAGCCTCCCGGCTCATAATTGACCCCTTGAAACCATACCAAATGCAGCCCATTTTTATCTAAACAATCTTGCAAATCCTCTTGATGCCCCTCAAAATGGACATTATCTTGAATGAGTAGTGTTTTAAGTTGTTTTTTAAAGCCACTACTATCACCCGCCCCATATATGTGCAAATCAATATCTAAACCACGATTGCGCAGAATATGAAAGGCATAAAAGAAGGGGTCTAAGGGTTTTAAACGGTAATCAATGCGCGTAAAAATACCGATTTTGAGTTTTTTACTATTTTTAGGATAGGGGACTAATTTGAAGTTAGACGTGTCAATCATCAATTTTAAACGGCATACATTATAGCCATTTTTAAAATTCTCGAACTCAAAAGCATCATTGTTTGGAAACCATGTCGCTACAAAATTGTATTTTTTGTTATAATCATAATCTACATAAGGGCAACCTGGATAGGTTTGCGTTCTGGATGTAAAGACCATAATCAAGAGTTTATGGATATCAAAGTCTAAGTTTTTCAGGAAAACGTAGTCATATTCTGCACAATTTACATAATCGTATTGGTTCAAAATATCTAAGAGTTTAGCCTCGGCTTTGCCCTTAATGTTGTTCTCAAACGGCGACAACAACGCATCTACTGACTTTAATTTTCTGAAATTTTTTGCGATACGATTTGTTACCAATCTAAGTGCCTTATTTTCAGACTGTTGTATCTGTGGCAACAATATTATATCATTCACTAAATCTTTAATGGGTTGAAAATAATATTCTTTTGTAAAACCACTTTCACGCGCCGACCCTAAAGGCAATAAGCCTAAAACATCAATGTGATACTTATTTTTGTCGAGGGCTTTAATCAATTCATACTGAAACCGTTGTGCTCCTGCCTGTACGAAGTCTCGCATTAGGAACAATATTTTCTTCTTTGTAGCCATAGAAACTTAAAATTGTTGAGGTGATAAAATCTACTTGATTAAGTTGCAATTCATAGTAAAGTGGTAAGCGTAAAAGCCCATCAGAATAATAGTCACTATTAGGCAGCGTTTTTTTATGATTGTGTGGCGCGTAATAAGGGCTTTTATTGAGCGATTGGTAATGAAAAACAGGGTGAATGTTTTGTTTTTTACAATGTTCAATCAATAAACTGCGCTCATCAATATCTTCACAAACAACATAATACATATGCGCATTATTGGTAGAGTAGTCGGGTATATCTGGCATTTGCACCCTACCCCTCAGTATTGACAACTTTTCATGGTAGGTTTGCCACAATAGTTTACGTTTCTTTTGAATAATGTCTATCAATTCCAATTGAGCAAATAAAAATGCGGCAATAATATCACTTGGCAAAAACGATGAACCAATGTCCACCCATCCGTATTTATCTATTTCGCCTCTAAAAAAAGCGGCGCGGTTAGTCCCTTTTTCCCAAATAATTTCGGCTCTTTTCTCAAAACGTTCATCATTAATGACCAACATTCCGCCTTCACCCGAAATAATATTCTTTGTTTCGTGAAAACTAAAAGCAGATAA
>JAYVKQ010000782.1:0-2389 GCA_043768285.1 Saprospiraceae bacterium
ATTATTAGGCTTTTAGATGCAAAAAATATTCTAAAATCGTGTTTCGCATATTTCATAAAACGTTGATAACCATATAGTTAATTACGCAACCAGTTCATAGGTTGCGCTTGTAGCCCTTCATACCTGCAAAAAAGAAAAAACGGAAGATGTTGATATAAAGCCTTATAAGGGATACTTTTTTTGAGATACGGTACTGACTATACCCTTTCTAAAAACGGAAACGTTACCGTATCTCCCCTTTTTTTACTCAATTAGATTAGGTACATTTGTCATATTTATATATGTTATTTTTCCGCCAAAAGCATACTCTATTTTTTGAAATTTAAACTAACGCACTGGAATGATGAAACAAATACTACTCACTATGCTCCTATTCTTAGGTAGCATTTTCTCCCTTATAGCACAACGCCAAATAACGGGGCAAGTCAAAGAAAATGAAAAAGGAGAAGCTTTGCCTGGGGTCAGTGTCGTACTCAGTGGTACAAGCACTGGCACTATCACGGATATGGATGGCAAATATACGCTGTCTATTCCCGACAAAGGTGATGCCGCATTGGTGTTCAGCTTTGTTGGGTTCACGACCCAAACGATTGCAGTAGGCAATCAAAGCGTCATTGATATTACCCTTGCAACTGATGCCGAATTGCTTGACCAATTGGTGGTTATTGGCTACGAAAGTGTCAATAAACGCGATGTATTGGGTTCGGTATCTTCTGTCAATTCTAAACAATTGAGGGATATTCCTCTCACCAATGCTGCCGAAGCCTTAGTGGGGCGTTTGGCAGGGGTACAAGTCACCAGCACTGAGGGGGCTCCGGGTGCTGACGTTGTGATACGGGTTCGTGGCGGTGGGTCTATCACGCAAGACAATACACCTATATATATTGTGGACGGTATTCAAGTGGAAAATGCGCTTAGTATTATTTCGCCACAAGATATTGCTTCAGTGGACGTGCTTAAAGATGCGTCTTCTACCGCGATTTATGGGGCGCGCGGGGCAAATGGCGTGGTCGTTATTACCACAAAATCGGGTAAAAAAGGACGGACTACTGTGAGCTATAATGGCGCAGTGGGCTATCGCCAAATAGGTAAAACAATGGAAGTGCTTGACCCTTACGAATTCGTAACGTGGCAATATGAACGCGCCAGAATTGTAGGCGATACGGGTTTTAACCGCATTTATGGACGCACTTTTGATACCTTGAGTGTCTATAAAAACAACACGCCTGTTAATTGGCAAGACAAAGTTTTTGGCAGAAAAGCGGGGTATCAAAACCATAATTTAGCCATAAGCGGTGGTACAGATAAAACGACATATAACCTAAGTATGACCCGCAACCAAGAAGAAGGTATTCAAATCAATTCGGGTTTTATACGCAATTTGTTTAATTTTAGATTTAACCATAAAGCCAGTGACCGCTTCCAATTTGGGGCAACGGTTCGCTATTTGAACCAAACGATTGACGGTATTGGCACGACCAATTCTGGCACGCGCACAACCAACCGCTTGCGACATACTATTATATATCGTCCCTATTTGACATCATCAGAAGGCGATAATGAGGAGTTTTTTGATGAAGAGCTTTTCTTGCGCTCGTCTCAATTGGTCAATCCTGTCGTCATGGCAGAATCAGAATACCGCAAACGCTATCAGAATACGCTCAACCTCAATGGTAATTTTAGCTACCAAATAGGGGGGGGGGTCACTTTTCGTTCGGTTTTTGGCTTCGACCGTGCGGGTACGCAAGCGGATGTTTTTTATAGTAAAATAACGGGAAATGCCCGCAATTTTGCGAGTTTGCCCGTTGCCCGTATTGATAATAGTAATTCAGTAACATTTAATAATTCAAATACGGTTACTATTGCGCCTAATTTGGGCAAAACCCATAATATGAGCGTTTTGCTTGGACAAGAAGTTTATCAAATCAATAGTAAATCGCAAGGTATCGAAACCCGCTATTTCCCTGCTGATATTACGCCCGAAAAGGCATTGGCGAATATGGGTTTGGGGTCGCCGCCTACGGGTTCAACGCAACCTTTTCCTTCTACTTTTGAATCGCCATATAGCCGTATTTTCTCACTTTTTGGACGTGTGAATTACGATTACAAGAAACAGTTTTTAGCAAGTTTCTCCATGCGGGCAGACCGTTCTACTAAATTTAAGTATGAAAACGGTTTGTTGTACTTTCCTTCTGGCTCGGTAGCTTGGCGTTTTTCGGAATTGCCACAATTGAAAGACAATAAGATTTTGACGGATGGTAAAATCCGTTTGGGCTTCGGTACTGCGGGTAACAATCGCATCAACGATTTACTCTATTTGCAACTTTATGGTGTGAATGGAGCCTATGCCTTAAACCATAATGTTGTGCCCGGTTTTGCACCAACCGCA
>JAYVKQ010000783.1:0-5428 GCA_043768285.1 Saprospiraceae bacterium
ATTATTAGGCTTTTAGATGCAAAAAATATTCTAAAATCGTGTTTCGCATATTTCATAAAACGTTGATAACCATATAGTTAATTACGCAACCAGTTCATACAAAATTTTCAATTTTACATAAAGAGAAAATCAAAACTTTCTTGAATTTTTTTAGTTAATTAGAGTGTCAAATTACAACTAATTTGGTGTATCTTTATGCTTCTCAAATGTGCAATACCTACCAATACCGCGCAATCGGTTGAACCATAACAGGAAATTAGCCTGTCTTCTATGGTTTATTTGTTTTATGTCTTTTTATCACAATTTATCAATAAAAATTGCTCTCTATTATGAAAAAAATGACACTCTCGTTTTTGTTTTTTGCTTTATGCCTGATGACACAAAGCCTATTCAGTCAAAATGTCCCTTTTGTTTTAATTAAAAATAATGGTGGTCAAACGCTTGGCTATTCTGCCAATTCAGGCATCAAGATGCTAACAATTAATGGTTTAAGTTTTAAAGACCTCAATAAAAATGGTACGTTAGATAAATATGAAGATTGGCGTTTGTCTGCTGACATACGCGCAAAAGATTTGGCTTCAAAACTATCCGTCGAACAAATTGCTGGCTTGATGCTATACAGCCGCCACCAATCTATTCCCGCGAGGGCAGGCGGCTATTTTGCAGGTACATATAATGGCAAACCTTTTAAAGCGGGTGAAACTGACCCTACGCTTTTGACGGATCAGCAAAAAATATTTTTAGAAAAAGACAATTGTCGTCATGTCCTTATCACAACAGTGCAATCGCCCGAAGCGGCGGCAACGTGGAACAACAACATCCAAGCCTTTTGCGAAGGTATTGGCATGGGTATCCCTGCCAACAATAGTTCTGACCCACGTCATGGCACAGTTTCTACGATGGAATATAACGCAGGGGCAGGTGGACGTATTTCTATGTGGCCCTCGTCATTAGGTATGGCAGCTTTGTTTGACCCCTCAGTAGTTGAGCGTTTTGGACAAGTAGCGGCTATCGAATATCGCGCATTGGGCATTGCAACCGCCCTTTCGCCACAAGTAGATTTGGCAACCGAACCGCGTTGGAATAGATTTAGTGGCACATTTGGCGAAAATCCTCAATTAGCGGCTGCTCTTGCCCAAGCCTATTGCAATGGTTTTCAAACCTCTTATGGCACACAGGAAATCAAAGATGGCTGGGGTTATGGCAGCGTGAATGCGATGGTCAAACATTGGCCCGGTGGTGGTTCGGGTGAGGCAGGACGCGATGCACATATGGGTTTTGGCAAATTTGCAGTTTATCCAAGTGGGCAATTTGCGAAGCATTTTATCCCTTTTACTGAGGGGGCTTTCAAATTGAAAGGCAAAACTAAAATGGCTTCGGCGGTTATGCCTTATTATACAATCTCATGGAACCAAGATACTAAGAACAAAGAAAATGTCGGCAATGCGTATAACAGCTACATTATCAATGATTTATTGCGCAAGAAATATAAATACGATGGCGTGGCGTGTACCGATTGGGGTATTACGGGCAATAAAACACAAATGGATAATTTCACAGGTGGCAAGCCGCATGGCGTTGAAAATTTAACGATTGCGGAACGTCATTACAAAGTGTTGATGGCGGGTGTTGACCAATTTGGTGGTAATAATGAAGCGGCTCCTATTCTCGAAGCTTATCAAATGGGCATAAAGGAACATGGTGAAAAATGGATGCGGACACGTATGGAGCAATCAGCTGTGCGTTTGCTGAAAAATATATTCCGCGTAGGTTTGTTTGAAAACCCGTATTTAGATGTTGACAATACTAAAAAAACGGTTGGCAAGCCCGAATTTATGAAAGAAGGCTACGAAGCACAATTAAAATCCATTGTTTTATTGAAAAATAAAGGACAAGCCTTGCCTTTGAAATCGGGTAAAACGGTCTATATTCCTAAAAAATTCACACCAGCAAGTCGTAATTTCTTAGGCGAAATGACACCCGAAAAATTGGATTATCCCGTCAATATTGCCCTTGTTAAAAAATATTTCACCGTAACGGATAACCCCGATGAAGCGGATTTTGCCATAGCGTTTATTCAAAATCCAAGTACAGGAAGTGGCTACGACTCAACGGATATTCGCAAAGGGGGTAGTGGCTATGTGCCTATCAGCTTGCAATATGGTGAATATACTGCCCAAGAAGCCCGCCCCACAAGCCTTGCAGGAGGCGACCCAATGGAAAAATCTGCCAATCGCAGTCATCAGGGCAAAACAGTGAAAGCAAGCAATTATAAAGATTTGGACATGGTACCTGAAACCCACGCCAAGATGAAAGGCAAACCTGTCGTAGTTTCTATTTCAACAGATAATCCATTGATTGTCAATGAATTTGAAAAAATGGCGGACGCTATTGTCGTTAATTTTAAGGTGCAAGACCAAGCCCTTTTAGATATATTATCGGGCAAAGTAGAGCCGTCTGGTTTACTACCTTTTCAGATGCCAGCCAATATGAGTACTGTCGAAAAACAAGCCGAAGACGCACCACAAGACATGAAATGTCATACAGATACAGAAGGGGGTACTTACGATTTCGGTTTTGGCAGAAACTGGAAAGGGGTTATTAAAGATGTACGGACGGCGCGGTTTGTGAAGGTAAATAAACAAGCGATGCCATAATTTTATATTGCAATATGCAAGGACAAAATATCTTCTATATTTGATATTATCAAAGAAAGGATTATTTTTATTCCTTAAAACAAACCGAATTAATCATGACTTATGAGGAAGCCGCAAAGTTGTATCAATTACGATTGGCTCAACTGCATTTTTAAGTGTTATTTACGAAGTTTATTTTCTTCAACGTCTCGGAATGAGAGGTTTAGAACAGTTTCGGGATAGTATTTTAGATGATATTCTTGAACTAAGAAAAATTATAAGAAATGCTCAATAATTCAAAATTTCAGAAATTTTTTGAAGAATATGCGGCTATATCAGATGCTTCTGAGGCAATGGCGCGTTTGAAAACCTTTATGTTTTCTTTACCCAACGATGAGTTGATGGATTTTATGTTAGACACAGGTAAAGCGCATAATGAAGCCGTAAAACAGGCTTTAGCAAATCCTAATCTAACTGATGCGGATAAGCAAAAATTCAGAGCGCAATTTGATACGCTACTTTCTACGTTTACTCAGCCTGTTGCTTTTACACAAGCGGCTTGAGGTTAGCTTATAAAGTTAAAAAGAGGCTGTCTCATTATTGAGATAGCCTCTTTTTAATATTCAGAAATAAAATAGAAATTCTACGCATACTGAGGGGGTGCTATTTTTCCCGCAACTTCAACAACGCCACATTCTCCACATGGTGCGTATGCGGAAACATATCCACGGGGCGTACTTTCACCACATCATATTTTTCATTCAAAAGGGCAATATCGCGGGCTTGGGTCGCAGGGTTGCAGCTCACATATATCAACTTGGGTGCTTCGAGTTTCAAAAGCATCGTCACTACTGAGGGGTGCATACCCGCACGCGGTGGGTCGGTGATAAGAAAATCAGGTTTGCCGTGTTTGATGGCAAAATCATCCGTCAATATATTTTTCACATCACCCGCATAGAAAGTCGTATTTTTCAAATTATTGCGTTCTGCGTTGTCTTTCGCATCTACGATAGCGGCAGATACTTCTTCGATACCGACTACGTGTTTTACCTTATCGGCTACATATAGAGCAATGCTGCCAATGCCCGTGTAAAGGTCATATACGTTTTCAGTGCCATTAAATTCTGCAAAATCAACAACTGTATCGAACAAACGCTCTGCCTGTTTGGTATTGGTTTGAAAAAAAGATTTGGGTCCGATGCGGAAACGCACATTACCTAAGTTTTCTTCAATATACCCTTTGCCAGAATAAACGTGCATCGGCAAATCCAGCACATAATCGTTTAATTTATAGTTGATACAATATATTAAGGTCGTAATTTGTGGAAAACGCGCCAATATTGCGTCCAAAAACTTTTCCCGAACCTCCTTATCTTCGCTGTGAAAACTCACTATCAGCATGATTTCATTGAGCGTCGTTTGGCGTATCATGACATGGCGCATATAACCTACTTGGTCGCGCATATCGTAAAAAGTCAAGCCTTGCTCGTTGGCAATATCCTTAATCGCATTACGTATATCATTTGAAGGGTCAGCTTGCAACCAACATTTATCAACATTCAATATTTTGTCAAACGCTCCTGGACGGTGAAAGCCTAAAACATTCTCTCGATTAGATACCCCCGATTGTACTTCCTCATGCGTGAGCCACCGTTTATTAGAAAACGTAAATTCCATTTTATTGCGGTAAAAAGTATTTTCAATACAGCCCATAATGGGTTGCCATTCTCCCACAGGCACTTTGGCGAGGTGTTTAAAGGCATTTTCGACCAGCACTTGCTTGTGGTGTAGTTGGGCTTCGTAGCTGATATGTTGCCAACGGCAGCCCCCGCAAAGGTAAAAATGTTCACAAAAAGGCTCAACACGGTCTTTTGAATATTCATGCACCTTGATGGTCATACCCTCCGAATAGCCACTTTTTTCTTTGTGCAGTTTTACATCAACAATATCGCCAGGGGCAGCATTTTCTACAAAAACGACCATGCCATCGGGGTCGCGCCCAACGGCTTTCCCTTTGTCCGCAATACCCGTGATTAATACTTTTTCAAGAAGTTTTATGCGCTTTTTCTTAGCAATGTTTTCCATAAATAGCTGTATGTGGTTTGATAGATAATACACGAAAGACATAATTATTCACTCTATTCCTTCGTCCTTTTGTAATTAAATGGTTTAATTTGTGGGGCAAATGTAGTAATTTTAACGTTTTAAATATAGAAAATCCAAGCACATGAGAAAAATTATCCTCTATTCCCTGTTTTTGCTTTATCCTTTCATCATTTCAGCACAAAAAAATCCCAGTATCAACCCCAAACTCTATACCCAAGTGTGGTCGAGTAATTGGATTACTTGCCCCGATATGCCTGTCCGCGAATATGGCATTTATCATTTTCGCAAAATATTTAACTTGGCAACACAACCTAAAACCTTTATCATTCATGTGTCGGCGGACAATCGCTACAAATTTTATGTGAATGGAAAAGAAGTTGCCAAAGGACCTGCCCGTAGCGATGAACAAAATTGGCACTACGAAACGGTAGATATTGCGCCTTATTTGACGATAGGAAAAAATATATTAGCCGCTTTGGTTTGGAACGCGGGCGAACATAAACCCCTTGCACAACACAGCGTTATGACTGCCTTGATGGTGCAAGGCAATGAAATTACAGGGATGCGGGATAAAAAGCCTGACAATACTGAGGGGGTCGTTAATTCTGATAACTCTTGGAAAGTGATGAAAAATGAAGCTATTACGCCACATTCTACCAACAATATGGCAAAATTGAGGACTTATA
>JAYVKQ010000784.1:0-21289 GCA_043768285.1 Saprospiraceae bacterium
CTTTCCCCTCGCTTTGATGGGTTTGGCTACGACCATATTTTTCTGCATATTCGACTGGGGTATCAGTCAACAAGTCTATAAAATGATGACTTTTGACCCATATGCTCAAGCCTTTACGCTCGTGATGTGCGTCACAGCCCTACTGTGGCTCGTGATGTCCGAACAATATTTCGATAGAATGGGTTCTGCCACAGACCGTTATGCCCTCGTGATGTTTATCCTCGTGGGTGGTTTGGTGATGATTGCGTATAGCAATTTGGTGATGTTGTTTATTGGTGTCGAAATCCTTTCAGTCTCTTTATATGTGTTGGCGGGCAGTCAAAAAAATGACCTCAATAGCAACGAAGCCGCTTTTAAATACTTTTTGATGGGTGCGTTTGCGTCTGGTTTTTTACTATTCGGTATTGCTCTGATATATGGTGTGACTGGGACGTTTGATGTGGAACAAATACGCTTGACGCTGGCAGCAAAGTCCGCGCAAGAAGGTGTCAATTCGATGTTATTGACAGGTTCTTTGATGTTATTGATTGGTTTGGGTTTTAAAGTATCGGCTGCACCGTTTCATTTTTGGGCACCCGATGTGTATCAAGGTTCGCCTACGCCCATTACAGCATTGATGGCAACGATTGTTAAAATTGCCGCTTTTGCTGCGATGTATCGCCTATTTACGCAGTATTTAGGCTCAACAATGACTAACGGTTGGGACGATATAGTCGTTGGTATGATAGTTTTGACTTTGCTTATCAGTAATATTAGTGCAGTATTGCAACATGATGCTAAACGAATGTTGGCATATAGCTCGATTTCACACGCGGGGTATATGTTGCTTGCTCTACTGTGTGCCAATGGACAATCCGACAATTCGATAGTTTTCTATTCGGCAGTTTATTCTGTGGCGACCATCGTGGCGTTTATGGTCTTGCAATTGGTTTCTGAAAAAGCGGGTTCAACAGATATTACAGCGTTCAATGGTTTGGGCAAAAGCAATCCTGTTATGGCAGTGGCGATGACTATATCCGTGCTGTCAATGGCAGGTATTCCGCCCCTCGCTGGTTTTATGGCAAAATACTATATCTTCGCCAATGCTATGCAAGAAGGCTATTGGGGATTGATATTGTTCGCAATTGCGATGTCTTTGGTGGGCGTTTATTATTATTTCCGTATCATTATTGCCATGTTTTTGGGCAATAATACTGATGGAACATCCCAAGATAATCGGGAGGGGGGAGCTATCAAAATCAATCCTTTGCAAAATGCGCTTTTGATAGTGGGATGTATTGCGCTTTTGGTACTGGGTATATTGCCGCAGTTGGTTTATGGGTTGTTGTAAATAATTAGAATTAGATATTAAAGATAAAAAAAAATGCTAATGATGTTGGTTATCCATATCATTAGCATTTTTTTTTATCTTTAATTCCTAATTCTAATAACGCTACCTATTCTTACGCATCTTCTTCGGTTTCAAATATTTCTGATAAGTTCACCGTAAGCATTGCAAAAACACTTGATTGTACTATTTCATCATTTACAAATATTTGTGGTGGCGTGTAAGTACCATTTTCTTGTAAGCTATATTGCAAAAGTGTTTCGTGCGTTGGGTCAATAATCCAATATTCTTTCACTTCGTTCTCCTCATATAATTCCTTTTTAGTCCGCATTTCTTTTTTACTATTGCTTGCCGACAATATCTCTATTATGAAATCAGGCGCACCAATACAGCCTTTATCATCTAATTTTTCTGTATCGCAAATAACACATAAGTCAGGATTGGGATATAAGACTGATGATCTTAACTTACCATTCGCTCATAATCTCTTGACCATAATAGATGAACCAAATGGCGCATAGACCTACGGTTGCTAATACAAGCCCGCGCACGCTTTCGTTGGCACGTAGGTTTTTATAAAATTGCATCAATAAGCCGTTTAAACAAATGCAGATGAGGGCAATAGTCCTTTCTTTAAAAGAGATATTGGCGACATTGGTCAGTCCATTTAATATCACAAATGTGATTAAAGGTAGCAATATGCCTAAGCCAATGCCGATATTAAGGTTGTTTCTTTTTAAAGTCATTTTTTACTAATTTTGGATTTGTGATTACTGAAGACAGCCACTAATTACACTAATTTTTACTAATTTTTTTCAATAAAACAGGTTATAATTTGTGAAAATTAGTACAATTGGTGGCTATCTTTACTAATTATTTGAATTTCAAATTTTGCTTTTTAGTTACTGATAGTAAGATACTACGTTAAGTAAACTTCAAAAGTTCCCCTACCGTTTTTAAACGTTTTTACAAAGTAGAATACTGAGGGGGTAGCCTATTAACGCACAATCGCATCTCGATTATACAACCAGATGGAACGATTGAGTTGATTTTGAGCGTTAATGGTAAACGGTATAGATAACAAGCTGATACCTATACCTGAATAGAACAATTCTTTTTTGATACCACCTTGCTGTGGACTACTGAATATCAAAACCGTAGATGCCAAACTGCAACCCATACCCACCCAGAAGTTGGTGCGCGAGCGTTTATACTCGTGCGTAGCCATGGGTGAAGCGGATAATTCTTTTCTCAAATTAATTTTGAATAAGCCATAGGGCATCGCTTGCCCATCTTTTTCAAAACTACCATTTTTTAAATAGATAGTATTGCGGTCATATTTGCGCGCTAAAGTATCAGTGTAGATGCTGTTTTGAGCTTGAATACTAAAAGCGATACTACAAAAAAGGATTAGGAAGAAAATATTTTTCATATTAAACAGTTTTAAAGAATGTACGATGTTTGATATAGTAAGTGCAATAAGGTAAAATATTGATAATCAAGTATTTGTCTTGATATTAAACTTAATTTTACTATTCCTGCATATGACACCTTGTGGTGACTTCGGCAGGGCGATTTAAATCGCCCTGCCGAAATAAAAATTAATGCACATATTAGAGTACAGAACTATTGTCACTAATTTAATTTTTTCAAAAATCCTCTAAGCCCAGCGTATTCAACTCTTTGATACCACTATGATTGGTCAAATCGTGGAAAGAAGGGACAACGGAGATATAGCCATTATCTAACGCCCAGATGTCGGTATCCGTTTTCTCGGGTTCCATATTTTTAAATTTGCCTGTTAGCCAGTAGTAAGGTCGCCCGAGTGGGTCGCGGTTTTCTTGAAATTCTTCAATCCACCTTCCTTCGGTTTGGCGGCAAACTTTCAAGCCTTTTATATCTTCAAAAGCCATTTTCGGGAAATTGACATTGAGCAAATTGGCTTTAGTTTGGTGCTTCAACATAAAGCGACAGAGCTTTTGGATGTAGGGTTTGCAAGGTTCAAAATTGGCATCGAATGAAAAATCTAATAGGGAAAAACCAATAGATGGAATACCTTCAATACTCGCTTCCATCGCCGCAGACATTGTGCCTGAATAGATGATATTAATGCTGGCATTAGAGCCATGATTGATGCCACTGACGCACAAATCTACTGTTTTGCCCTTCAAAACAACGTGTTTTGCTAATTTGACGCAATCTACGGGTGTACCAGAACATTCGTATGCCTCCACGTTTTTCAAATCTGAAAACGTTTTTTTATCTTTATTGATACGGATAGGGTCGCTAATTGTTAAGGCATGACCTTTGGCAGATTGTGGCGAGTTGGGTGCAACGACCACCACATCGCCCATCGTACAGACTACTTCGACCAACGCCCTTATACCAGGGGCAAATATGCCATCATCATTGACAACGAGAATTAAAGGTTTTTTCATAGAGCAAATATTGGGTATTGAGTTGTGGATAGTGCAACAGAACGGTGTTCCGTTGCACTATATAATAAGGCGTAAAATTAGTTTTTTACCCAACAAAAAAACATATAAAATGCCCTTGAAAAAAAATATTTCAAAAAAAAGGGTGAAAAATTTGGTAGTAAGTGCAGATTTTTTTTTAATTTTAAATTTTGGTAGATATGCAATTTGCAAAGGCATTTCTTAATATTGAGATAACACAAAATTAAATTTCACTGATGATATGAGGTAGTATATAAATTTGGTAAAATAGCACCCCCTCAGTATTTTCTATAATTTTGAAAGAATTGAGATTAGTGATTAAAGATTAGCATATGCCGTTAATCACCAATCTCAATTCTCCAATCACCAGTTACAAAACCATAAAGTTAATCACCCACATACTTCTATTTAATGGAAACGATGGACGCGACGATTGAGAGTATTCACGAAGCCTTACAACAGTACTTCGGGTTTGAAGCCTTTAAAGGCAACCAAGCTGAAATTATCAAAAGTGTTTTAGATGGACACGATACGTTTGTCATTATGCCTACGGGCGGTGGCAAATCCTTATGTTATCAATTGCCTGCCTTAATGATGGAAGGCACGGCATTGGTCATTTCTCCGCTTATTGCCTTGATGAAAAATCAAGTGGATAGCATTAGAGGCTACTCGGATGGCGATGAAGTTGCCCATTTTCTCAATTCTTCATTATCCCGCACAGAGATAAAAAAAGTGAAACAAGATATTGTAGATGGTAAAACCAAACTTCTGTATGTTGCACCCGAAACACTAACAAAGGAGGAGAATATTGAGTTTTTTCAAAATTCTAAAATATCGTTTGTTGCAGTGGATGAGGCGCACTGTATTTCGGAATGGGGACACGATTTTCGTCCAGAATACCGCCGAATCCGCGATATGATTGAAACGATTGACAACCGCGTGCCGATTATCGCTTTAACAGCTACGGCTACGCCAAAAGTGCAGGTTGATATTGTCAAAAACTTAGATATGAAAGATGAAAACATCTTTATGTCTTCGTTTAACCGCGACAATCTATTCTATGAGGTGCGTCCGAAACCGCCAAAAGATGATCAAGTGCATAAGCAAATCATTCAAATCATAAAAGAACTCTCTGACCGCTCAGGTATTATATATGTACAAGCACGAAAATCGGCGGAGGATATAGCTAAAGTATTGGAAGTCAATGGAATAAAAGCGGCTCCGTACCATGCGGGGCTTGATGCTAAGACCCGCGCTAACACGCAAGATGCTTTTTTGATGGAAGATATTGACGTGATAGTAGCGACAATTGCCTTCGGTATGGGCATTGACAAACCCGATGTGCGTTTCGTTATTCACTATGATATTCCAAAATCTATCGAAAATTATTATCAAGAAACGGGACGGGCAGGGCGTGATGGCTTAGATGGACGTTGTGTGGCTTTTTATAGTTATAAAGATATTACCCGCCTTGAAAAATTTCTCCGTGATAAGCCCGTAGCCGAGCGCGAAATGGGTATGCAATTGATGGAGGAAATGACAGCTTATTCAGAAACCACGACGTGTCGCCGTGAGTTTCTATTGCATTATTTTGGTGAAAAATTTCCCGTTGAAGATTGCCAAAAACGCTGTGATAACTGCCGCAGTCCACGCGAAAAAGTGAATGTGCAGGAAGAAATGGGCTTATTATTAGAAGTTATTCAAGAGTTGAGCGAGCAATTTGTCGCAAAACCAATCATAGATTTCGTTTTGGGTAGCGAAACCAAGGAAATGAAAGACTATAAATACAATAAGCATGAGTTGTTTGGTTGTGGCAAATCGAAAGACGAGGTATTCTGGCAATCAGTTATGCGTCATGGTATGCTCAATGGCTTTTTGTATAAAGAAGTAGAACAATACGGTGTCTTACACTTGACTGATGATGGACGTGTCTTTATAGATGCGCCTAAAGAGGTTATGATAACCATCAATCAGAACTTTGAAGATGTCAGCAATGACCCCGATGAAATGGCAGCACGCCCTGCGGCTTTGGACAATACTTTATTAAAATTGTTGAAAGATGTCCGCAAATCGGAAGCAAAAAAGAAAAATGTGCCTCCATATGTTATTTTCCAAGATCCAAGTTTGGAGGATATGGCTACACAATATCCGATTACCCTTGACGAATTGGGCAAAGTGAGTGGCGTATCAGCGGGTAAAGCACAGAAATATGGTAAATCTTTTGTGGATTTGATTGCCAAATATGTAGATGAAAATGAGATTGAACGCCCACAAGATTTTGTCGTCAAACAAGTAGCTAACCAGTCAAAAACGAAGGTGGCGATTATAAAAGGGATTGATAGAAAATTGAATTTTGCAGAATTGGCGCGTCAAAACCAAATATCTCAACATGAGTTGATGGACGAGTTGAACTCTATTATCACATCGGGTATGAAACTCAATTTGGATTATTATATTGACGAAAATGTAGATGAAGGTGTACAAGACGAAATTTTTGAATTTTTTATGAAATCTGATAGTGACGACCCTGATAAGGCTTTCAAAGTCTTAAAAGAAGATGATGATGAACTGACTTATGAAGAAGTTCAATTAGTACGTTTGAAATTTTTATCGGAAATGGCGAATTGATATGATTTTTAAAACAAAATTGCCGTTTTGGCGTTTATACTTTTTATTAAAATCATTGAGATACACGATGGTGTTTAATAACTAACTAAAGGTATATATTATTGAGGGGGTTATCGCTTTGGCGATGTACCCCCTCAGTATTTTGAGCAACTAACAAAGAATATTGAACAGGGATTATTCATAAATCATTAATCCCTATTCATTATTCGTAATTCATTACAATTTCGGCAACGACCACCCATTTTGATAATTGGCTTTTGTCAATTTTTGCGCCTCTTTATTGCCAATAATTTCCTGTTTGGCTGCATCCCAAAATATTTTACTATTAGTTCGGAATGCAATATTGCCCAATGAAGAATTGAGTGCCGTATTATGCGCAATCGCAATATCGCAATTAGGTTTTTGACGGCTTTTCATGCAATCAATAAAGTTTCGGGTATGAAAATCCAAGCCACTGCCTTCGGCTTTGATGAGCGCTTGACCCTCCATTTTGTTACCTTCCGTTTTTGACCAATCCAGTCTATTAGGTTCTGGTAAAACTTCCCAACCGTTTCTATCTACGACCAATGTGCCGTTGTTACCAATAAATGCCACGCCGTGGTCACGTCCATAAGGTCCCAAGTTGATACCGTTGCCATGCTCCCAAATCATAGTATAGTTGTCAAATTCGTATATCGCTTGTAGGGTATCGGGCGTTTCCATAGCGGTAGGTTTGCCAAAAAACTTGCCACCCGAAGCCATCACCGATTTTGGTCCTTGCGCATTCATGCCCATCAAACCCATGTCAATAATATGCACACCCCAGTCGGTCATCAAGCCACCTGCATAGTCCCAAAACCAACGGAAATTGAAGTGAAAACGGTTTTCGTTGAAAGGGCGTTTGGTTGCAGGACCGAGCCACATATCGTAATCCACGCCTTTTGGTACAGGGCTATCGGGTTTGATTGGGATAGTATTCATCCAACCTTGATATGCCCACGTTTTGACCAAGCGGATATTGCCTAATTTGCCTGATTTGACAAAATCAGTCGCATCTTGCCAATGTTTATGGCTACGCTGCCATTGCCCGACTTGCACCACACGCTCATATTTACGCGCCGCTTTGAGCATGGCAGTACATTCCTCAATACTTCTGCCGACTGGTTTTTCTACATATACATCTTTACCCGCTTGGCAAGCATATATCATCGGTAGTGCATGCCAATGGTCGGGCGTTGCTATCGCCACTGCGTCTATGTCCTTATTTTCGAGGAGTTTTCTAAAATCCTTATAGGTCTGCGCCTTAGTGCCTTTGGCTTTATCCAAATCTTTTTGGCGATTGCTCAATACTGTATCGTCCACATCACAAAATGCCACGACATCTACTTCGGGCAATTTGAACATTGAGTTCATAATGCTACTACCCATACCTTTTACACCAATAAAACCAACGCGGATTTTATCGCTGGGTGCAATAGTAGAAGTTTTGCCAAAAATACGACTGGGCAAGATATTCGAAAGGGCAAGGCTACTCGCCACTTTGGTAGAATTTGATAAAAAATCACGTCTTTTCATAGCGAAAATGGTGTGTTTAATGATGAATAATAGTTGATAGATTATAGTTGATAGTTAATAGTTCTTCAACTATCATCTATTAACTATAATCTATCAACTATAATAAGGCGGGATAAAACTAATCAAGATTTGTTAAAAAAAAATTAAATCAAGATATTTTTATACGATTGGCTTCGTTTTTGCAGTTATGCTTATAGTTTGGTTAATTATTTTCATGGTTATGTTTATGCCGTTTGCTTACGCTTGCGGCATTTTTTTTGCCCAAAATACTGAGGGGGGTAAAACCCATGCTACCGCTTCGGAGCCTGTACGACCAGTCACATTATGAAACTACGTTTCAAGGAGAAATGGCAATAGAGGCACTGTTATAAACATTTTGACCCTATCGGGTCATTGCGACTTGTACAAATCTAATGACCCGATAGCGTCAAAATGTTTATAACAGTGCCATTATTCCGCTTTTTCGATAGTCACATAGTGACATAATGTATCTGAAAGCTGTGTAACGCACAGGCTCCGAAGTGGTGGCACGGGTTACGTACTTAAAAACCCGCTTTCAAGTACGCCCATTTTTTTGATTGCTTATCTACGACCTCAATAATGCCCGCAGGTACGAAAAAGGCTTCGGGTACAATATCCGATTTTTCAATCTTCCGTTCCCGCAAAGTATTTTCGCAAGCTGCAAACTGCACACCTTTGGCTTTCAATTCTTTAATTTTATCGGCTTGAAATGTTTTAGCCGTTTGCAGAAACGTAATGCCATTATTATGGCACACCACTTCAATTTGGGTATTGGGTGCAGCCGCCAATGCATTGAAAATTTGCTTCACCGTAGCCCGATGCACAGCTGTGTCGCCATTAGTCAATTGAATGACGAGCTTGTATTTTTTGAGATTGGGGACTGTCCAAGTGGATTGGGCGGTGGTTTTCACTATCGAAAACAGTAAAATAATAGATAAGAGAAGTAGGTTTTTCATTTTCTAAGATGTTTGTTTAATTCTTCAACTAATTTATAAACTGTTGTGACTGGATTTTGCTCAAATGGCGTTAAATCTTGATGTTTTTCATAGAGTTTTTTTGCATTTATTATGGCTTGGGCTTGATTTGACCGTATATCGGTCAGCAATTTATCATATATCGTTTGAGAAAATATCTGTGCTTTACCTTCTTGTCTATAACTTGTTAATCCCCACAATGTGCCCAAATAATCAAAATAAAAATCTCTTGGATGAGAGTGTTCTGTATAGTCATAATGTAGGTAGAACCAAAGTTCAAAAGCATCATTGGAATAGGCACATCGGAAATTTTTACCATTATCCGCATATACTGCATTGTTGTAATCTTGAATTTGACCGCCTACT
Source organism: Saprospiraceae bacterium (assembly GCA_043768285.1). Lineage (GTDB taxonomy): Bacteria > Bacteroidota > Bacteroidia > Chitinophagales > Saprospiraceae > JAAFJT01. Next base: position 9,327 of record JAYVKQ010000784.1, read on the forward strand.
TCTGGGTTATAATCCATATCAAATACGCACCACGTTTCATCATAATCACCTTCTTTCATCAACCTTCGCGCGTATTCTATAAGCGTATAATGGCTTCTGCCTGCCGCATATGCTACGACTTTAGCGGTCAGTAAAGGAAATTTTTGAAAATACAATCGCTCTGTTTCGCCTTCGCAAACGATGAGAAAAGTGCGCTCAACTTGTCGCGTATAAAGTGGTATTTTCGACAATTGCTTATGCCTATTGTAAGGCTTATCTTTTTCGTTGAATTTTATATTTTTTGTTTTGCTTGGCATCGTTTTCAGTTTTCAAAAATAGTAGAAAAGCCATTCAAAAAAGGCACCGCCCCATATCGCCCATCTAAATAATCTTTTTCAAATGAGGCATCATTGCGCACACCTTTAAACTCCGCTAAGGTATACATATGACTGGCTTCATACTTATCTTTTTCTACAAAACATATTTGGTCACGCCTAAATAATTGACTTGATAACAAATTGGTGTCATGCGTAACAACTAATAATTGTGCATTTTTAGGGTTTGTTTTGGGTGAATTAAATAGCTCTATGATTTGTTTAGATATTTTGGGGTGGAGGCGTGCGTCGAATTCGTCAATGATTAAAAAGCTCCCTCTTTCAAGTGCATTTATAACAAATGGAGCAATCTCATACAGCCTTACACTTCCCTCAGATTCGTGAAAATCTAAAAGAAAGGTGACTTGCTTTTGTAATGGCTCGAGGTTTTTATCATATTTTTTATGTAATGTTACAATAGTTTTTTCATTTTTACTACCTTTTGATACATCGTCTGATGAAGATACTTCAACAGCTTGTAAATCGTGAATACCAATATCTGATTTTTGCAACATACCTAAATGTTTTAACCTATTATCTTCATTTTTAGATAAATATTCATCCGCGCGTGACTTTACCCATGTATCGAATAGGCTGGAAATGATTATTGTTTTTGCTAAAAAAGAGGTTATTTTTTTTGAAAACTCTGCATTAAAAGCCGCTAATGCAGATAGGAAAAGAGAGTTCGTTCTAAAAATAGGGTTATCATCCTTTAATGAACCATGAAATCTATGACCTTCTTTAAAAAATTTATGATTAACTTCTACTTGCTGTTTATCCCTAATGAAATATTCTACTTCTCTATTATTAGGTATTCCAAAAAGCCATTCAGAAATTATTTCATTGTTTGTTGCTTCAAAACCATATCGGTAAACAATCCCTTCAAGTATAAAGAACATTTGAAAAAAAGTAGGCTTATTTTCCGTTTCAGTTGATAGCAAAAACGGTTCAATAGATTTTATAGTATCTTCATTTTTTACAGAATTATTTATAATACCTAAAAAAACAAACAACCCTCTAATAAAATTACTCTTCCCACTCGCATTAGCCCCATATATCACCTTGCTTTTCAAGAGACGGTGTTTATCTGTCGCTTGAAAAGTATTATTTTCATCTACTTCTTTATTTTTGGATACAATATTAGAGGCTACAAAGCTGATATGCTGCACCTCTTTGATTGACCTAAAATTACCAATGCTGAACTCAAGTATCATAATTTACGTATTTTAAATATACTATTTGTGATTTTTTCACAAATATAATATTTAACTTTGAATAAAACTATTTTATCTTAATTTTCAAGACATAGAGCAACAATATTCTAATTAACAACAAAAAAGGCATACCAAGCATCAATAAATCGAACCAATCCATCGCCCGCATACCGACTGCACCGCCCAATACCCATTTGAGTTTTCCTAAAACGTGTGGTTGTGGAACAAAAGGAGCTAAACCCAAAGTTAAGCAAGCCATCACGATAATACGCCAATCATCAATCAGATTTTTCATAAATTATATTTTATATTAAATATTAGACTTGTTCAAAAATAATATTTCGCCATATGAAAAATTATTTTTGAACAAGTCAATTGAGATAAATTTTCTTTTTATAAGAAAATGTGTTATATTTACTCTATAGTAACTCTTTTTTAACCCTTAAATTTTATATAAATGAAAGTATTAACCACCTTTGCAGCCGTAGTGCTGCTCTGTTTCCCTCTTTTCAGTCAAAATAACCAGCCTACTGCGGTTGTTCAATTTGACTTTTTTAAAGTACAAGACCAAAACATACCAGCCTTTTTAGCAGTAGAAAAAGAATGGCAAAAAGTACATGCCGAACGTATAAAATCAGGTAAAGTTTATGCTTGGATGCTTTTTGAAGTCTTGTTGCCAAATGGGAGCAAAGTCAGTTCTAATTATGTGACGGCTACGCTTTATAGAAGCTATGCTGATGTAGAAACCCTTGTTCCCGATATGGTTGCCGCCTTTGGAAAAGCCTTTCCTACTGTAAATGTTGGAGAAAAAATTGCAAAATCAAACGCCCTTAGAGACCGTATCAAAACAGATTTTCAATACAATACCAATGGCTATTGGAAAGGAGATGCCCAACGAATGGCAGATTTTAAATACGTCAATGTCGATATGTTGAAAGTCGAAGAAGCCAACGAAGAGATTTTTGAAGACCAATTTAAATATTGGGATAAAATACTCATTGCCCGTACTGAATTGGGCTATGATGTCGGTTGGCAATACGGCAAAATCATCCGTTCGCATGGCACTTCTGACCCATACAGTGCTTATCTCGTTCATTTTTTTAGCGATTTCAAGCAAACTGATACCGAAAAAGGCAATTGGGATAAAGCTATGATGAAAGCTTATCCAAATATTACACCTAAAGAAATGGGTGAAAAAGTATCGGAATTATTCAAAACGCGTTCCGTCTATCGGGATGAATTATGGAAATTGATAGAAATTGCAAAGTAGTTTTCTTGTCTAAAACGAGATAAAATATCGAAAATACTGAGGGGTAACATAGGTGTCAGACGTTTTGAAAACGTCTGACACCTTTTAGATTTTATGTAAACTGATAATCCACCCCAAAAACCTGCGACAAAAGCGTTTGTGGGGCATCTAAAATTTGCACATTGCCATGTGGTGTTGGCGTTATGGGCGTATGATGGCGAACATAATCGCGTATCAATTGGTGCATTGTGAAAGGTAAGTTTTTAGGGTTTTTCACATTGGTAATACGACACAACATGGTTTCGGGGTCGCCGTCGCGCTCGCAAGCGGAAATGGTATAATCTTTATCTAATTCTAAAGGTTTGCCACCAACGGTCACTGTTTGCACCCGTTTACCCGCCTCCTCATGTGCTTTGAATGTGATAGCCATACCTTTCATTTTGATGACCCAACCGCCAAAACGCTTGGACGCATCTTTGGCAAATACGTTATTCAGCTCTTTTTCAAGCCATTCCTGTATCTGTTTGCCTGTCACAACGGCTGTTCGGGCTTGCGAATCAACGGGCAGCATATCGTAGATGAACCCCTCCGTAATCGGCACTTTTCCAGACGCATCCGCCGTGCGCGGCGGGCAAAAACGAAAACCATTGGATACTACAATATCCGTTTGCGCTTTCCACATCAAAGCATCAATGAGTAAGGTATCAATTGTATTTTCAACAACAAAATAGCGATACAAAGGCACTGTTGAATAGCCATGAATAGTATTGATGCTCTCAGAAAATGGTTTTTCATGTCTATTAATCAAGGCTTGAATATCGGCTTTGGGTGTATATTTTTTAGCATCTACCTCTATTAATGCGTATTTTTCGCCTATAATTTTACCATTTTCAATCGTCAAATCTAATCTCCCTACAAATGAACCAAATGCTCCTGGCTCTACAACTTTGGCGTATTTTCCTTGAATAGGCTTCCGCACGCGCTCATGTGTATCGCCGCCAAAGATATAATTCACGCCTTCACATTCAGGCAAATTAGCTATATAAATCTGTTGTGATAGCCCCAAATGTGCTAAAATGATGATAAAATCGCATTGTTCTTGCTCTTTTAATACCTGTACATAGTATTTCAAATTTTCTTCTGGTTTGGTATAAACAATGCCTTTTGAATAATTAGGTGATTGTCGAATAGGCACTAAGTGGTCGGTATAGCCCAAAAAGCCAATTTTAACACCCTCTTTTGCCCATGTATAATAAGGTGGGAAAATCAATTCCCCTTTTTTACCGCCGCCTATATCGTGGTACATATTGGCACATACTTTTGGTGCTTTCAAGCCACCCAACAGTTTTTGCATTTTTCCTTTACCATATATGACTTCCCAATTGCCGGGGAGATACAAATCGTAGTTCAAAGCATTCAGAATTTCAACATATGCTGCGCCCATTGTTTTGACCGATAACATACTGCCTTGAAACATATCACCCGTATCCACAATAAATGTATTCGGATTTTTCTTTTTAATGCTATCAAAAACGGTTGCTATTTGCCCATAACCTGCCGTTTTGCGAAAAACCATTTTGTCATTTTCCCAGAACAATTCATCGTGTGGGTGAATTTGGCAATGCACATCGGTGGTTTGTAAAAGGGTAATGACCTTTTTACCAGCATTTTCTGCGTCAAAATCGCTTGAAATACTGAGGGGGTCTTCTTGGATTTCGGATTTCGGGTTTCGGATTTCGGTTGTTGCTGCGATAGGCGTTAAGCTTACCCCAAGGCTACCCAAAAGGCTATTTTTTAGAAATTTTCTACGGTTTGACATGATATTATATAAGTTTATAGACATTTGAGAACCCTTACCACCGCTTGATGCTTGTGCGTTACACACAATTTCCAGACACATTATGTCACTACGTGACTATCAGAAAAGCGTAATAATGGTACTGTTATAAATATTTTGACCCTATCGGGTCATTAGATTTGTACAAGTCGCAATGACCCGATAGGGTCAAAATGTTTATAACAGTGCCTCTTTTGCCATTTCCCCTTGAAACGTAGTTTCAAAATGTGATTTGTGTGTAACGTACAGGTTGCAACGGTGGCAAGGATAACAACATCAATGTTTTTTAAAACTACAAAAAGTGAAATTTTGGGTTGTGCCGAATGGCGTAGTATGGTCTTCTGTGATACATTTTATTTTATCAAAATCTGTTGATAACTCTTCTATCAAAGCCGTTTCATCATATTGTTTTATCTCCAAACCACTACACTTTAAAGGACCATTTGTAGAAAAAGTGCCAATAGTGATATAGCCTTTTACAGCCTTTGCCGTGAGGTTTTTATAATATTTTACTTGTTTTTTATCTGTCAAAAAGTGAAAAGTAGCTCGGTCATGCCATACGTCATATTGATTTTTCGGTTTAAATGTTGTAATATCCGACACTATCCAATTGACTTTTGCAGCCTTTTCGCCCAGCCGCGCCTTAGCTCTATTCAAAGCATTTTCAGAAATATCCAAAACGGTCAAATTTTCATAGCCTTCATCTAATAGGTAATCTACCAAATGACTGTCGCCTCCGCCAATATCAATAATATGCGCCGACTTAGGCATATTAAAACTACGGATAAAATCCAAAGACGTTTTGGGTATATCTTGTGTCCAGCTGACTTCATGGGGTTGTTTCGTCGCATAAACAGTATCCCAATGGGATTTATTTTCTGATGTCATTTTGTTTATTTTTAGAAGAAAACGGTTATATAATACCATTTTTAATCGTCATATTGAAACAATTTCACACACATTTGACATTTTTGGTAAATCGAAAGGTCGTTGGCAACCATTTGTTAAAGAAATTCCCTATGATAGTTTTGAACTTGTAAGAAAATAACTATAAATTTGTAAAAAAATAATAATGATGAAATCATTTGCTGCCAAGACAAAAGAAATACAAACGGGAGATACTTTAACTGATGAAAATCAAGTATTCCCAACAACGTCTGTTCAAATTGACGCTGAATTGGATATGTTTCTTGAAAACGAGGCAATCATGTACTATTCTCGTTCATATATGCTTGCTCTACAAGATTTAATTTCAGAAGAAATAGCTACACATCCACAATTTTATGCAAAGCTTCTGCCTAAAAAAGCCGTTGAAAAACTTCTTAAATCTTTACCAGATAATATAAATCCTTTGATTTTATCAGAATTGGTGCAGTTTATTCTTGCCGAATGGAAGAAAAACTTTTCCACTAAATAAGAGAAAGCCCCAAAATAGAAAAAATATTACTACGTTATTTCAATATTTAGCGGGTAGTTCTATAATTTTGTTTCTACTATAAAGTGGTTTATTTTCATATAAAATTTTTGAAAATGCGAAATTCTGCAGTTGTTGAAAAATTATTCACGGTTGATGAATATATTGAATTTGAAGAAAATAGTGATATTCGACACGAGTTTCATGATGGACATTTGTATCCAATTGAAGCAACATCTGCTGCCCATAATGAAGTAAAACAAAATGTCGTTGCACTTATTCGACCCGTTTTTCGCAAACAGGGCTGTAAAGTATTTGATGAAAATATAAAACTACAAATCGTAGAAAATGGCAAATATGTTTATCCAGACATTATGCTTACCTGCCACGAAGACGATAAAAAGGCTACATATCTCATGAAATACCCAAGCCTTATTGTAGAAATTTTATCGAAATCAACGGCAGATTATGATAAGGGTTCTAAATTCGATTATTACCAAACATTACCTTCAATTCAATATTATTTGCTAATCGAATCCAGATGGCAAAAAATAGAATTATATAGCCGTACTGATAAAAAGAATTTTTGGACATATCAACGTTTTTCTGAACCGTCAGAAATCATAGAGTTTCCAAAACTAAATTTTCAACTTACTTTTGAAGACATTTATCAAGACCTCAATATACCCGAACCACTTTCCTATATTATTGATGAAAATGAATAATATTTGACTAAAAATCACTTCAATACTGAGGGGGTATTAGTCTTTTTATCTTTCATTACTTTCTGAAAATCCACAATCGGCTGAAAAGGTCCAAACTTATGCTGCACCTCTGGAAAAGTATCCGCAAAAGGACCAAACGGGTGGTCAATTGGTTTTCCTTCAATTTTAGGCCAATCTATTTTTAAAAAAGGGTGCTTTGGGCGTGGCTGACTATTGACATAGGCTGCCAAATCCCATGCTTCCGAATCGCTCAATTGCGGATTATCATAGCTTGCGCCAAAAGGCATATTGGCTTTTATATACCCCGCAAATGCCGATAACCGATACAAACCAGCCGCTTCATTATAACTTTTATTGCCCCATAGAGGTGGATACATACGCCCATTGCCCTCTGGCATCGGCAAACCTTGACCATCTGCACCATGACAACTTTGACATTTTAAAGTAAAAACCACCTTGCCACTATCTGGATTGGCTGCCCGATTAAGGTATTTTAATTTCATCAAACCCGCACCTTTAGGCGTTTTGCCCTTCGGAACAGCTTGTCCGAGCCATTTTATATAAGCTTCGATAGCCAGCATTTCACGACTTGTACTATCTAATTCTTGACCATTGAGACTGCGTTGAAAACAGTCGTTTACTCTTTTATATATCGTCTCGGCAGTGCCTGATCTTGCTCTAAATTTTGGATACGTCGCCGCCACCGCCATATAGTTATTACCCAAAGGCAATGAACCTGCTTGCAAATGGCAATTTTGGCAATTCATACCGTTTGATATAGGTTTCACTATCCCATCGGGTCCTAAATAGTCGGCAGTATGTGCGATTAAATCACGCCCATACAAGATGAGTTCTGCATTATTTTCAGCTTTAATACTGAGGGGGTGGGGCGCAATGTGCATATTAGATGTATCAAACTTTGACAAAGCGATTGCCTTAATTTTCAGATGGGTATCCCGTATATTCTGCCTTTTCGATTGCCATTGAAAAAGGAAAAATGCAGACATCAATATACAGGGAATGTATATATAATAGGGTGCAATTTGAAGGTACTGTACCGCTTTCGGATAACGCTTCGAGAGCGCATTATCCACCTTGATAATGCTATTGACTTGATTGACATGGCGTATGGTATTGAGTAAAAAATACATCAAACCCAAGCCAATAATAGGCAAAAGAAGTGCGAGTAAGTCGTTCATAGTACGTTGATATTATTTATTTACAACGGGTTTGTTTTGGCTTTTCCAAGCGGTCATTCCGCCCTCTAAATCATAGACGGTTTTGAAACCCATTTGGGTCAGCAAAGCGGCAGCCCTACCACTGCGTCCACCAACGCCACAATACACGGCTACTGGTTTTGATTTATCCAAATTGCTCAATTTTGCTTGAAAATCAGCTTCTGCACTATTGATATTGATTGCATTGACGATATAGCCACTGGCTACTTCTTGTGGCGTACGCACATCAATTAATTGTACTGTTTTATCCGTCGAAATGAGTTTTTCAAAAGCATCAACCGACGTTTTTGTTTTTTGGGCTGTGCTTTCGCTACAACTGATAAAGGAGAAAATACTCGTCAAAAAGAGGCATATATATTTCATTTTTAAATAATTTTAATAACCATTAAGTAACGAGTAAATAATAAGTTGGTCAAAAATCCTGAAAGGATTGAACATGAATAGACAATAAATGAATAGGTGCAGCAACTCCGAAGGAGTTGAATTATAATAGCTAAATAATTGATATTCAACTCCTTCGGAGTTGTTGTACCTATTCATTTATTGTCTATTCATGTTCAATCCTTTCAGGATTTGCTTCATCAATTCGACCAACTTATTAATTACTCGTTACTTACTATCAATAGTCAATAATAAAGTTTGGATAACCTATCATTTCAATTTCGTTGCAAAAAGCAACCCCAATACCGCTAAACTTGACGACACCCACAGAAAAGCCGAGGGGTCAATTTTGTCAGATAAAACACCCGCCAAGGCTGGTACTAAAACGCCCCCAACAATTTCACCTATCGCTGTAATCAAACCAATCGCTTTTGCTTTTAAATGTATCGGTACAGCTTCCGAAGGAATGACAGCCGCTATGATGGGCAGTGTTCCCATTGTAAAATAAGTTAAAAACATAGCGGGTAATTGAACGCCCGAACCCTTTAAAAAATAGACGGCAAAAGGGTAAAAAATACCCAGTGCAATAGCACCCAACAAAACGGGTTTGCGCCCAATTTTATCCGATAATGCGGGTACAATAATGGACGATAACAGCCCCGAAACGCCGAGTAAGCCCATCGTTTTACCCATTTCATCGTTTGACATACCTTGTGCATCTACAAAGTATTTTGAAATAAACGGCAAGGTGGCAAACCACCACCCAAATATACAACAAGCCGTAGGAATACCCCATTTTATGTTATTATATTGCAATAATTCGCCAATATTGAGGGTAGAACTGTCTTGCTTACCCTTGCTTTCAGCCGTTGATGGTTTGATATACCACCACGCTATCAAGCCCATGAGCAAACCCGGTATGCCCGCTATGTAAAAGGCACTGCGCCAACCCACATTTTCAGCAATTTTCACCAATAAAACGGGTGCTAAAATAGACCCAAACAAGGCAGACCCAAAGGCTTGCAACATACCCGAATTTAAGCCCAACCGATGCGGTGAAGACTCTCGCTCAACAAAATTTTGCGCCAATGGAATAACGGGTCCTTCTGCAAAACCCATTACCAATCGAGCAATCAATAAAGTGGTAAATGACAGAGCTATACCAGAGCCAAACGAACAAATTGAAAAGATAAATACCGCAACGATAAAAACGATTTTTTTCTTATTGTTGGTCTCTGCCCAAGCCGTTGTGAAAAAACTGGACACTGCCCAAGCTAAGGATAAGCCCCCTGCCAAAAGCCCAATTTGGGTATTGTTGAGTTGCAAATCTTTAGAAACGTAAGGCATTAAGAAATTGAGTGCCAAACGGTCAAAAAACAGGCAACCGAAAGTGAGTGCCATCAAAAGCACAATGCCGTTTTCATAGCTAAAAAATCCTGCCCGATTATTTTGGGCTGTTTCATTTTTCATTTTATTTTGATTTATAATTGGTAAACTGTTTAGAATAGACCACAGATTTGGCTGATTGGACTGATTTTCACTGATTTTTGAGTTGAAGTTGATGAGTAATCAGTGGAAATCAAGCACTTACACTTTCCAAGTTTTTAAAACTTGGAAAGTGTGGCTCAATCTTTACAGCCCTTTATTGGCTTGAATGATTTTTTGATATTCAAAATAACTTTGCTTGGGCGTGCGCTCTTGCGTTTGAAAATCAACATATATCAAACCCAAACGCTTGGTATAACCCGCCACCCACTCAAAATTATCCCAACCACTCCACACCATATAACCGTTCACATTTGCGCCTTCTTTTTTGGCTTTTAGCGTGGCTTCGATGTGGCGTTTTATATAATCTGCCCGCATGGGGTCGTTTACTTTACCGTTCACTTTCACATCTTCATGCTTAAAACCAGTGCCATTTTCAGTGATATACACCTTTGGATTGCCGTATTCTGTTTTCAAGCGCATCAATATTTTATACAAATATTCGGGCATAACGGGTCCCACATTGGATTTGATAGAATCGGGATTGTTGTCTAACCATATTAAAGACATGGGCGTATCCCCGCCTTTCACGATGGCAGGCGCATAAAAATTAACGCCCAGAAAATCAGGTTTTTGTGAAGCAATTAAAGCCAAATCTTCTGCGCTTGGCTTAAAAGTCGGATTATATTTTGTAAAGCTATCCAAAGCCATTTTAGGATAGCTGCCTTTGTAAAGCGGGTCTAAAAATAGGTCATTTATCAAGACATCTTGAAATTGTGCGGCTTCTATATCGGCGGGTTTAGTAGCATCCCACGGTGCGGCGGGGTTCAAATTAAGCACCAAACCTATTTCACCTTTTAGCTTTAAATCGTGGTAAATTTTCGTTATTTTGGCATTTGTCACCATTTGACGATGCGCTTTTTGCATCTGGCTCATGTAATATTCTTTTGAAAGGGGCGCATCTTTAGGCGCATTGAGCATATTTTCAACCAAGAAAAACTCAATAAATGGCTCGTTGAAAGTGATAAATTTTTTTACTTTATTGCCATAGCGTTTTAGGCAAATCGTAGCATAATTGAGCCACCAATTTTCCATTTCGGGATTGCCCCAACCGCCTTTTTTCAGCAAAACTGCGGGATAATCGAAGTGATACAACGTGACAAAAGGTTCGATGCCTGCGGCTTGCAAGTCATCAATCAATTGGTCATAATGCGCTAAGGCTTTTTCATTGACCGCGCCTATGCCATCGGGAATAATGCGGCTCCAATCCAAGGACATTCGATAGGTATTTAGCCCCAATTCCTTCATCAATTGAATGTCTTTGAGGTATTGAGTGCGGTCATACATATTGATAGACACATTGCCCGTCATTTGTTCGCCAACCACCAATTTGGTAATCTGTACTTTGTTGGTCAAAAAATCCCATTTGGATTCGCCTTTACCGTCCGTTTGGTAAGCCCCTTCTACTTGGTAGGCACAGGTGGCAACGCCCCAGAGGAAAGGCTCGGTTGTTTTATCAGATGTCGCATTTTTGCAAGCAAAAAGCATCAATGCAATGGCTAAAATTGGTAGAATTTTATTTTTCATAGAATATACATTTTATATAAATTTGTTTTTTTATATGTTTTCAACTTAAAAAGTAAAAAAAAATTATCAAAAAGCCCCCCTCAGTATTTTGAGTATATCAAAGACATGTTGCAACTTTTCGTTTGGCATATAACGCCCCTCTATGCCCCAACCTTTTAATTCGGTACATTCTGACAACACACGCCGACTTACGCCGATTGCCAATTCTGGCGTAAAGGTATAACCCAAAGCAATGTTTGCCAAATAACGAGGATTAGCCCAATAAGGGTTTACACCAAAAGATATATCAAGAAAAGGATAGGAATAATACAAGAAATAATCTCCCCCTTCAATTCATCATATTATACAATCTATCCGCTTTCAAAATCGAGATGCGTCCATCTTCCACGTCAATCAACTTTTCTTCTCTAAAATCGGTTAAGGTGCGAATGAGCGTTTCTTTGGCGGTGCCAGCTACGGCGGCGATGTCTTCGCGCAACA
>JAYVKQ010000785.1:0-12870 GCA_043768285.1 Saprospiraceae bacterium
CCGCCGTATGCAGGTGGCGCACCTTTTCTACTGAGGGGTATTTGTTTTGAGTCATCGCATCAAAGCCCATTTCGCCCATATCTTTGAAGGCTGGCGTGAGGCTATTCAAAGTTTCAATATCCGCATTTTGTCGAACGTGCTCGTCATAATCCAAAATAGTTAAACCCACAAAATCTTTAATTGGAACTATGGATTTTAAAAAATAGCCATTTTTTTGAGCATTTGTTGCCCGCATATGCGATTGCAAAGCATATGTATCCAAATCAGTTCTCGAAAAACCTTCGATAGTGGCTATCAAATCGGCAGCTACACCTTGAGGCACATAGTTGATTTTGCCAACCACATCGGGGTCGAACAAAATAGGACCATCGTCCGCGTGCATGGGGACGTGGCTCATACTCTCTACGCCTCCTGCCACTATTAAGTCCTCAAAACCTGACTTGATTTTCATGGCTGCCAGATTGACAGCATCCAAACCCGAACAACAATAACGGTTTATCTGAACCCCGCCGACACTTTCAGACCAGTCTGCAAACAGCAAAGCCGCCTTGGCTATATTCCCCCCTTGGTCGTCAATAGGCGAAACACAGCCAAATATACCATCATCTACTTGCGCGGTATCCAATTGATTGCGGCGTTGCAATTCGCGCAGTACATCGCTCAAGAGGTCAATGGCACGTACTTCATAAAGGCTTCCTTTGTGTTTGCCTTTGCCTCGTGGCGTGCGTAAGGCATCGTATATATAGGCTTCAACCATGATGCTAAATTTATACTTACAGAACTTCAGCAATAGCGCATATGACATAGATTAACCACAGATGACACTGATTTAACAGATTTTTACTGATTTTTCCGTTTTAGATATTAAGAAAATCAGTATAAATCTGTTAAATCAGTGTCATCTGTGGTTAATCTATGTCATATGCGGTATTGCTTGAAAAACGTAAAATGAATGCGTAAGTTATTGATTTTTATAATATTATACTAAAAAATGACCCGAATTTTCTCATGTAGAAAAATCGGGTCAGGCATCAATTAAACGGTCATAATATCTTTTTCTTTCAACTCCACTAATTTATCCACTTTTTCGATAAAGCGATTGGTAAGTGCTTGCATATCTTCTTCTTTCTTCTTACCGACATCTTCAGGCAAGCCATCTTTAATGGCTTTCTTAATATCGTCCATCGCTTCGCGGCGGGAGTTGCGGATACCTACTTTGCTTTCTTCGCCAATATGTTTGGCTTTTTTGCAAAACTCGCGGCGACGTTCTTCGGTCAAAGGAGGAATAGAAAGGCGGATAATTTGCCCATCGTTTTGAGGTGTTATGCCCATAGCGGCTTCAAAAATAGCTTTTTCGATAGTGCCGAGCATATTTTTTTCCCACGGTTGAATTACGATAGTCCGCGCATCGGCAGTAGAAATGTTTGCCACTTGACCGACTGGCGTAGGCGAGCCATAATAAGGCACCATAAGACCATTCAATAAATCAACATTGGCTTTACCCGTCCGAATTTTGACAAGTTCATGCGAGAGGTGTTCCATAGCATGGTTCATACCGTCCTCGGCTACTTCAAAAATGAGATTAATTTCGTCTAAATCCATAGCTGTATGATTTGATTAGAGAATAAAACGTCGTGAAAACTCGTATTAAAAAGGGCTGTCTTTTGTGCAAACACAAAAGACAGCCCCAAAAATACATTTTTTTTAAAAATTATAGATAACTTGCTCGTTATTCAACTTTATTTCGTTAGTATCTTCTAATTTTTTTATGATTTTTTCCAAATTTCCGTGCTGCGATAACTCTTGATTGTGGAGTAATATATAACTTTTCAACAAACCCAAATCAGAAGGGCGATTGCCAGAGCGTATCAAACGCCTAACCGTCTCTTTCGCCGTTTCTTCAACCAATACCACATCACTAACGGGACTGCTTTCGCTTATTTCTAAAGTCTCGCTGTTGCGTTCACCAAAAAGACGTGTAGATATATCCGCTTTTTCAATTTTAATATCCGTCACTGCTGGGTTGGCGGGTGAACTAATGGGCGGCTCTACATTCGTTTGGTTAAAATCAATACTTTGTTGGCGCACACGAATGCACGAGCGACCAGTGGAGTTGATAAAATTGACAAGCGGGTCGAATGTCGTATCATTTGATAAAATAGCAAATTCGACATCGCCACTAATTTTTTCATGCAATTTTCCCATCAGAAAACAGATATGATAGTTGAGGTCGTTTTGGGAAGCGGCACTTACTTCCACCCATTTTATATTCGACCCCATGCGTTGCATGTCTTTTACCAAGTCAAAAGGAATGTCTTCAACATCTGAGCCAACAAAAATGAAGACTTTGTCAGAAACTTTTTCCAGTTTCTTAAATTTTATGCTTTTAAGGGTGTTGTATTCTAAAAAAACATAACGGCGTGTATGTGATGTCATAGGCACGATTGAGCGATTCGTTAAAGTACTGCAAATAGGATTTAATACGGTGCAAGTTATAACGAAAACTTTTTTTAGACAAATTTTTTACAAAAAAATGTTTATAATATGCTATTAATTTTTATTTTTAATAATCTGATAATCAAACTTTTACTCTTTACAAAAAATATATGTATGTTAAAGTTTTATTTGAGCCTCGCTCTATTTCCAACATTTTTTTGAGAATGATGAATAAGAATAAAAAACAAAACGGCAATCTTGACTATATTTGCTCATGGATTGGAAAACGGCTACCGAAGGCTTTAAAGCCTACTTAATGTTAGAGCGCTCACTGTCGCACAACTCGCTTGATGCGTATATGCGCGATATTGCTAAGTTGCAACAATTTTTAGATTTAAAAAACCTTGTGTATGCACCTACCGCCGTCCCCCCCTCAGTCATCAGCGAACTCATGGGGTATCTAAACGACTTGGGTTTAGAAGCTACCTCGCAAGCACGCACACTATCGGGTATAAAAACTTTTTACAAATACCTCTTGCTTGAAGATGCCATAGAGGTTGCGCCTACCGATTTAATTGATGCACCGAAATTGGCAAAAAAAATTCCAGATGTATTGTCTGTTGATGAAGTAGAGCAAATACTGGCGGCTATTGATTTATCAAAACCCAATGGTTTGCGCGATAGGGCAATTTTGGAAGTGCTGTATGCTTGTGGCTTGCGGGTCAGTGAGTTGATAAATTTGAAATTATCGAACCTATATTTTCCCGAAGGTTACATCACGGTTATTGGTAAAGGGGATAAAGAACGCCTTGTGCCGATTGGGAACGATGCCATGAAACACCTCGGTTATTACTTAGAACATACCCGAAAAAATATCAAAACGATGCCCGATTACGCCAATTTTGTGTTCATGAACAATCGCGGCAAACCCCTTAGTCGTATATGGGTTTTTCTTATAATAAAAGAAGTAACGAAGATTGCAGGTATCGAAAAAAATGTCAGCCCACATACGTTTAGACATTCATTCGCCACGCATTTGATAGAAGGTGGCGCAGATTTGAAAGTCGTGCAAGACCTTTTAGGACACGAAAGCATCACAACTACAGAGATATACACTCACTTGGATACGGAATATTTGAGAGAAACAGTGATGATGTTTCATCCGCGCAATAAGCGGAAAAATGTGGGAGATGAATAGAGGGAAGATGTTATCCCCCCCCTCAGTATTTTTAAACGTTTAAATGAGGTTAGAGAAATTTTTGAAGTTTCTCTAACGTAGCTTTATTAATTTACAGCTTCTCCGCCTTTTCAAGCGAATATATCAACTTATTTACATCCGAACCATTCAAGCGCAAAATACCTTTAATATACACGGGTTCTGAAGTGTAAGGAATAGCACTCACAGTTGAAACCTCCATTACTGTTTCAGGTCCTGCACCACCACAGAAAAAGCACATATTGTAAGGGAAAGCCGAAAAAACAAACTCTTTTTGGCTTTTGTAACCATCTGTAGGTATGATATAGCCCTTGACCGTTACCTGTTTACCCTCTAAGGCTTTGATTTCGTTGCCGAAAACAGGTACATCTACTTTCAGTCCTAAGACCTCATCGTATTCTTTTTTGAAAGTGATTTTGGACAATGTTTTCCAAGTATTGTCTTTCAAAGTCGTTTGAGCAATAAGGCTGTTTGCGCCTATGATTAAACAAAATGCGAATAGTATTTGCTTCATTTTACGTAAAAATTGATTTATTCTTTTGTATAAAAATATTAGGAACAAGAAAATAATAAAGTATCATTTTTGAATTTGTAAAGCATTGGTTTTCAAGGCTTTTTCAATTCATCAGTTATCATTCATTATTTCCTTAACGGAACCAATCTGAATACATGACATAATTATTAGCAATGCGCTCAATAGTATCTTTAAACGTTTCGACGCTAATGGGTTTTACTTTTTTTGCAGGAATACCCGCATAGATATGACCCGCTTCCAAAACACTGTTTTCTAAAACCACTGCCCCCGCACCAATCAAAACATTGGATTCAACGACCACATTATCCATTACGATTGCCCCCATGCCTACCAGAACATTGTCGTGAATAGTACATCCGTGTACAATCGCACGATGCCCAATGCTCACATTATTACCAATGGTAGTGGGGTATTTTTTGTATGTACAATGGATAATAGCCCCGTCTTGTACGTTGACCTTGTTACCCATTTTGATATAATGCACATCACCACGTACTACGGCTTGAAACCACACAGAGCAATCGTCACCCATTTCTACATCACCAACGATGGTAGCATTTTCAGCTAAATAACAATTATTGCCGAAGCGCGGTTCAATACCATTAACAGGTTTTATCAATGCCATAATGAATGATGAAAAATAAATAGTGAATTATGAATAGGATAAATTGCTAATAGCATTTGCAGCCTATCATGTATAACAACGATTTTTTCTAAAAAATGCTCTCGCCAAAGGATGGATTTAGCAAATTTTTAACAAAGATAAGTATATTTGGGTAGGCTTAATTCACAATTGTGTAAGTTTTATCTACATAATAAAATTGCCCTTTTTTCTGAACGGTCGCTGTTATTGTAAAAACATCATCTGGTTTTAGTTTTTTTACCAATTTTTCCATATCGGCAGATACTTTACCATTGCTTTGGGCTTCCGAGAATTTACCATCTCGATCTCTTTCAAATAATAACTCATTGATTTCCAATAAATTACCATTTTCGTCACGCACTGTTGGTATATTGGCTAAGTGCTTTATCAAGTCTTCCTTATTGATGGCATTACCTTTAAGGTTGCCCCACGTTAACTTAAAACCATTCGACAAGACCGTTTCATCTTTTTGCATAAAACGAATAGGTAAAGTCATTTTTACACGAATGGGTTTGTTGTTCAATAAAGCGGGTTCCCAAGTAGGCATATCTTTGACAATAGTAATAGCTGCATCGTTTTGGCTTTTTTCTAACCCCCTCAGTATTGTAGGTTCTTCAACAGCTCCTTTTTCAGAAATATAGAAACTGACATAGACTACGCCTGTTATATCAGACCCTTGTGGTACGGTTAAGTTTTGAGCAATATAAGAAGTCAGTGCCTGATTGGAGCAATGCCGCTTTTCGACAGTCCCCATTGCGAACTGTGAACACCCTTTGTAATAAGGCATCTGG
Source organism: Saprospiraceae bacterium (assembly GCA_043768285.1). Classification (GTDB taxonomy): domain Bacteria; phylum Bacteroidota; class Bacteroidia; order Chitinophagales; family Saprospiraceae; genus JAAFJT01. Next base: position 5,622 of record JAYVKQ010000785.1, read on the forward strand.
TCGGCTTTTATATCTGAACTATCTCGGTGGGCGAATAGAGGTGATAGAGATATAATGAGTAAAAATATAAGAACAGTAAAACGGTTTGTTATCAACATGCGCATTGTGTGTAACGTTTTTTGCTTAAAAATCAATTGTTTATCGCTTTTTGCTGCAAAAATTTTGCCATGCTTTGCTTGATAGAGTGGTATATTATACTTTAACCAAAATGAATATATGTAATAAATGCACTGGGAACTCTGAAAATTTCCAGTACATCATGTAAGATACTATCTAATTGGTAGCCACAGTTTCAATAATATCTCCCACTTCCAATTTATGCACCACGTCCATGCCTTCCAATACTTTCGCAAAAATAGTATAGTTGGGGTCAAGATGTATAGTCGGCGAATGTGTAATAAACCATTGGCTACATTCCGTATGATTGCCCGCCGATGCCATACCGACATACCCCTCAGTATTGTAGTGCATTGGGGTCAATTCTGACGAAATAGTATAATCCAAAGAGCCATAACCATCACCGCGTGGGCAACCCGTTTGGGCAACAAAGTTAGGCACTACACGATGGAATATTTTGCCATTAAAAAAGCCAGAACGTGCCAAAGTAATAAAATTCGCTACTGATATAGGCGCATTGCGTGTCAATAAACGCAAGCGAATTTCACCCTTCGTCGTTTTGATAGTGACATTTGAAAACTCATTCAATCCTGTAACAATTGCCCAATCGGTTACACGCTGATTAGGTGATTTTTTGGGGGTAATAGCTGTCGAATCTACAATATAGTTAATTGTATTTCTAACAGCATCAAAGGTTTCTAACTCTTGTGGCAACTTAAAACGTTGCATGACTTGATATAATGCCGATACACTATCTTTCATCATAGCTTTGTTAAATTGCGCGTCTGGGTTGCGAATAGCATCCGCCGCGACAGCCGCCATACCCGCATCGCCTGTTCTAACCAATTCAAATAAAATAGTTTTCAATTGCCGTTTGACATTGGCTGAATTGGCTTGAAACATTCTGAAAAAATCGGGTGACGTTGTGATTTTAGCAATTGCTTCTGCCGCCGTTGTACGCACGACTAATGGATTATTGACATTCAAAGCCTCATCTCTGATGAATGGGAAATTCCAACCGTGTTCACCTAACCCCCTCAGTATGCGCGCCTTTTCGTAGGCATTTGTGGCATTTTTATAGAGGGTCTGCATCGTAACATTCATAGAATCGCGTTGCCGTGGTGAAAAACGCAAATATTTTAAAGCCGCTGACATCATAATGTGGCGAGTAGAAATGGATAAAGAACTTTCTTCCGCCAGCATTTTATAATATCCAGCGTCACGTTCACTGCCTTTATTAACAAATATTTGAGCCGCAGTATTGGCTACATGAATATTGCGATCACGCACACCCAAAGCCAATATGGGTTGAATTGTCGCATAATCAAAATCTGTAAGTGCACTCAAAAGATTAATCTTTACCCGATATTCCGTTTCAAGACGGTAAAGCGACTCAATATTGTTCAACACATTGAGGGGGTTATAGGCTTTTCCCATCGTTTTAGCCAAAGCCATGCGCACGTCCACATCTTTTTCAATGGTGGATATTCTACTCACGGCATTGGTGACACTTGTATCATATTTAGATTTTATTCTCGCTAAATAATTGGCAGCTACAACGCGCACATTCCGTGGGTAAGCAATATTTTCTATAAAAGACACCATTTTTTTGATGCTTTCGGCGTTAAAAGTATCTCTTAAACCAAAGCGATATATGCCATAAGCTTGCCCTTCCAATAGTAGTGTATCGCTTTTTTTGAACGTCGCAATGGCGCATAAATTTTTGAGTTGGGTAGAAGTACCGCATTTGCCAATGGCTTCTAAGATGGTTGCATTTAAGCGCGCATATTGCCCTATTGTATCCCTCTTTTGAAATGCTTTTAAGAGGGCGAGTTCGGCTTTTGTATCGCCAATTTGACCCAAAGCATAAGCTGAGGCAATCCGCACATCCATCATTTCGTCTGTCAACAAATGTATGAGGGTATCAGTAGCAATTTTATTTTTCAAGGAGCCAAAAGCAGTAGCCGCCGTATAACGATATGTAGGATTGTTATGCTTTAAATATAGCATTAAACTATCCGCCGATTGGCGTTCTTGAAGGTTGTAAATATCTTGGATTTGCTTATCGTTAAAATCAAGGGCTACACCCTCATATTTTTCTTTCCCATATTCAGGTGGAACACAGGCAATAAAGGCGCACAGTAGGCTGCATATTATAGAGGCAATATAGGTAGTTCTCATATCCAATAACGTGATTGTCAATAGTTTAGATTTGTTTTTCTTTTATAAAGTGCTGTATGAATTATTGAAGGCAAATATAGGGATTCCCTTATTGAATATAGGTGATATTGGATTAAAATATTTTGTTTTTAGGTATATTTTATAACATATAAATGGTAGTATTCGTTTTTGAATAAAAAAAGCCGCAAAATACTGATTAACAATATTTTACGGCTTGTATGAAAAAATACGTTTTTATTTTATCGTGCAAAAGTAACCGCCCGTTTTTCACGGATAACAGTCACTTTTATTTGACCCGGATATTGCATTGTGTCTTGTATTTTTTGAGAAATCATAAACGACAAATCATCTGCAAATTCGTCAGTTACTTTTTCGCTTTCTACAATCACGCGCAATTCGCGTCCCGCTTGCATCGCGTAGGCTTTTTGTACACCATCATGCGCCAATGCTAACTCTTCTAACTCATTGATACGCTTCAAGTAGCTTTCCAAAATCTCGCGGCGTGCTCCTGGACGTGCGCCCGAAATGGCATCACACGCTTGAACGATAGGCGAAATAATAGCAGTCATTTCTACTTCATCGTGGTGCGCTCCAACAGCGTTGATAACAGCAGGATGTTCGTTGAATTTTTCGCACAACTTCATACCCAAAAGAGCGTGTGACAATTCTGTTTCCTCATCTGGCACTTTACCAATATCGTGCAATAGACCAGCACGTTTCGCCAATTTGATTTGCTTCTGTGTCATACCCAATTCGGCAGCCATCAATGCACACAAATTAGCCGTTTCGATAGAGTGCTTCAATAGATTTTGACCATATGAAGAACGATAGCGCATACGACCAACCATACGCACTAATTCGGAAGGCAAGCCGTGAATATCGAGGTCAATGACCGTTCTTTCACCGATTTCTACAATTTGCTCTTCCAATTGTTTCTTGGTTTTTGCCACCACTTCCTCAATGCGGGCAGGGTGGATACGACCATCCGTTACTAATTTTTTCAACGCCAAGCGCGCTACCTCGCGGCGAATAGGGTCGAAAGAGGATATAACAATCGCTTCTGGCGTATCATCAACAATGATTTCGGCACCTGTTGCCGCTTCCAAAGCACGGATATTACGTCCTTCACGACCAATAATCTGACCCTTCAACTCATCACTGTCAATGTTGAAAACAGAAACCGTATTTTCAATTGCAAACTCGGCACTCATGCGCTGAATGGCTTGAATAACGATTTTCTTCGCTTCCTTATTCGCGTTGGCTTGTGCTGCAGAAATGGCTTCTTTCATAATAATCATAGCCTCATTTTCTGCCTTCCCTTTTACTGCTACAAGCAATTGCTCTTTAGCTTCTTGTTCAGTCAATTGTGCTACGCGCTCCAACTCTTTGATACGCAATTCGTTAGCCGCATCAAGTTCTTCTTTGCGCTTCGTAACGATTGAGAGTTGCTTGTTCAAATTTTCTTTAATACTGGCAACTTCTATCTCACGTTGCTCAATATCAGACGCTTGCTTTTTGAGTTCATCAACGTCTTTTTGATAGTTCTGAAATTGATTTTTAAACTCGCTTTCTTTCGCTACCAAACCCACTTCACGGTCTTTCATATCAACAAGGTGTTTTGCTTTTTGCGTTTCAAACTCACCTTTCATTTGGTTGAACTTCTCCCGTGCTTCTTGGATTTTCTGGTTTTTGATTTGCTCGTTTTTCAACTCCGCTTTTTCAATCAACGTTTCGGCTCTGCTCTCTGCATCACTCGTGATGCGTTTTGCCGAAATTTTCGCCTCCTGTAAAGTCATGTCGGCAGCTTTGTTAGCATCGTCTATTTTTGATTGTATGCCCTTAGAGCCAAATTGCTTAATCAAAAAATAACCCGCGCCACCACCACCTACCAAACCCAGTATTATTGCAATTATCGGATTCATAGTAATTCGGACGATTTAAATTGTATGTAAATGATTGTGTTGTGATTAAAAATAGTTCTCAATACTGAGGGAGTATATCCCAACAGACAAAAGATGGAAAGTAAATAGGTGAGATTAAAAATAAGGTAGAAAACACTTTGTTTAAAGCGCAAAATAGTGCTAATCAAGCATTTTTGTACTACACTTATTCCTTTTCAGCCAAAGTAGCGGAAAGAAAAGCATCAATTTGAGCCAGTTTGTCAGTATGTTTGGTATTAACAGTCGGTGCTTGTGCAGTGATAGCTTGCGCTTTATGCGTATCCACAGCGTAAGTTAAAAGTACCATTGCCAGATGGTCTTGACGGTCTTTGCGGGGGTAGGTGTTCTGAAAAAGAGTAATTTTATCATTCACCTCCTTGACGATACGACGAATAATAGGTTCATCGCCTTCCTTTATTTTCAAAGGATAGGGACGACCCGCTATTAGTACAGTTATATTCGTTGTTTCATCCATCGCTACTGATTTTGTAACCACTCAATACATTTATCAATCTCTACAATGTATTGGTCGAGTTCTTGTCTCAAATGATGATTTTGTGTTCCAGCCTCTATTCTTACAACCTCTTGTCCTGTATTATATTTTTTAAATTGGCTTATTTCACTATCATGCAACACCTTGTCGGTTTGTAACGCACGATTGTGTGCCATCAATTCCCGATTTTGTGTTTTGAGCATCGCATTTTCTTCTCGTAATGCCACCACTTGCGCGACTAACGCACTCGTTTTTTGCTCAATATTATCAATAATATTAGAAATATCTGCCAAGTCTTATTGCTTTTTTTCCGAATCAAAATAAACGTTTGACAATTTTATTGATAAAATGTCGAAACGAGTATTTATCTTAAAATGTTTCTAAATAAACAGGCTTCGCTGCAAATATATAAAAGATATGTGAAACCATATAATAATAGGGTATAAAAAACACCTTTACGCTAAACTTGGAAAAAATGCATCGCGGATATGGTCTATATAAGGTACATTATTTTTGACCACAATACCTACTATATCGAACCGAATTATCCACTCATGTTTGCTCTCATGCATGTAGGCGATTGCCGCTTTTATGAGTTGCCCACGCTTCCGAGTATCCACCGCATCTTGAGGGCGACCCACCATATCATCGGAACGGGTTTTTACTTCTACAAAAACCATCGTCTTGTCATCCATTGCAATAATATCCAACTCTGCACGCTTATATCGCCAATTGCGCGCGCGTATCGTGAAGTTCTGCTGTTCTAAAAATTGGGCAGCTATATCTTCACCCATTTTGCCCAAGGCGTTGCGTTTTCCCATAGAATTTGTACTTTGTGCCTTCTTTAGATGAAAAATTCCATTTATTGATATAACTCGTTGATTATCAAAAATTTAAAAAAAATACTATAAAATACTGAGGGGGGTATCTCATTTTTCTTTCCAAACCGAAAATTACCCTATTCAGCCAATAAAATCAGCTTTTTCTAAAAAAATAATTTTTCAGGATGAAAATGATTGAACTTGTAGAGCGGTTACCCGCTCAAATTGCCGAAGCACTCGAAATCGGGCGCAATGCTACATTTAACAAACACACCACTGCCATCCGCAACGTATTTATTTCGGGCTTGGGCGGTTCAGGCATAGGCGCAAATTTCACAAGTGAATTTGTGCGCGACGAACTCAAAGTCCCTCTCGCAGTCAGCAAAGGTTACGACATTCCTAAATGGGTCAGCAAAAATACCCTCGCCATCGTCAGTAGCTACTCAGGTAATACCGAAGAAACACTTTCGGCTTTTGAAATGCTTTTGAAAACAGGTGCGAAAATCGTCTGTATTGCTTCTGGCGGAAAGGTCATCGCTAAGGCAAAAGAATTGGGTTTAGATTATATTCAACTACCCAACAACTGGCCTTCACCGCGCGCGTGTATAGGCTTTTCAGTTGTATCGCAATTGACCGTTTTGAACAAACTAAAACTCATTTCTGCCAAAACCATCAAGCAAATGGAGGGGGTTGCGAAGTTTTTGGAAAAAGAACAACCCAAATTGCGCACATTGGGCGAAAAATTAGCACAAGACCTACACGGCAAAACGCCTGTGATATACACGACTGACCGCATGGAAAGCGTGGCAGTGCGTTTCAGACAACAAGTCAATGAAAACAGTAAATGCCTTTGCTGGCACCACGTTATACCCGAAATGAACCATAACGAGCTGGTTGGCTGGCGTGAAAAAAACGATACATTAGCAGTGGTTTATTTCCGTAATAATGATGATTTCTCGAGAAACGCAATGCGTATTAACATCAACAAAGGTATTATCGGCGAATACACGCCTAATATCATCGAGTTGTGGTCAAAAGGCAGAAACACTCTTGAAAAAGCATTTTATTTTGTCTTTTTGGGCGATTTTGCTTCCTGCTTCTTATGCGATTTACGTGGCTTCGACTCCATCGAGATTAAAGTGATAGATTTTTTGAAAAGCGAATTGGGAAAGGTGTAAGTATATAATGTAGTGCCGAATTCATTCGGCACAATCGCAGATATTTATAAAACAGTGGCATGGCTATGTCTAACACTAAACGTTGATATAGCTGTGCCATTGTTATTTTAATTACACAAAATTTTCGTAATTTTTGATTACTTTTGCGCAAAATCTATTCATTTTTGATAAAAATACTGAGGGGTATGAAAGCAAATCCACAAAAGAAAAAAAATACGAAAGTGCGTACCGAAGCGGTGTCTTTCAAACCAGAACGTCCCGTTTTTAAACCCGTTATTGCAAGGCCTCGCGTAACGCAAGACATGGATATGCGCTTGAACAAATATATTGCGCTATGTGGTGTTGCCTCTCGACGCGCCGCCGCCGACCTTATCAAAGAGGGACAAGTATATGTGAACGGTAAAGTGATGACTGAAATTGGCTATCGTGTACTGCCCAAAGACGAGATAACGTATAAAAGCAAGACGTTAAAGCCTATTGAGCAAAAAATATACATTTTAATGAATAAGCCCAAAGACA